>LJOT01000536.1 GCA_001672075.1 Anabaena sp. CRKS33 | reverse complement strand
ATGCGATCGCTGATTATTGGTAATCTGGAAGGATCTAAACTTTCGGCTTCGTAATATTCATCAATGAGGTTTTCTACTTGTTGCAATCCTCCATATAATTGCGCCCTTGTCATGGGCGGTGTTAAGTGATCAATTATTACTGCTTGGGCGCGTCTTTTGGCCTGTGAACCTTCCCCAGGATCATTGACAATAAATGGATATAAATGGGGCATTGGTCCCAAGGCAATTTCTGGATAACAATTATTAGATAAGGCGACACTTTTACCCGGCAGCCATTCTAAGTTACCATGTTTTCCTAGATGAATTATGGCATCCGCAGCCAAAGATTCTCGCAGCCAATGATAAAAGGCTAAATAATTATGTGTTGGTTCTAAATCTGGTGCATGATAATTTAAACTCGGATCAAGATCATAACCTCTTGATGGTTGAATACCCACAAAAATATTCCCAAATTTGATTCCCGAAATTGCCCAATTTTCGATTGTTTCTACTGCTCCCCACCGTTCAATAATTTCTTGTTGTATATTTGCAGGTAAGGTAGCAAAATATTTTTCATATTCGGCTGCTGAAAGACTTTGATTTATTGGTTTCCAGTCTTTTCCTTCGGGATCATTTGTCACACCAGATGTGAGAATTTGAATTAATTCCTCTCCAGTTTCGGGAATATTTCCTACTTCATAACCAGCTAATTTTAAAGCTTTGAGAATTTCCACACAACTAGCAGGACTGTCCAATCCTACGCCATTGGCCAGCCTTCCGTTGGTGTTGGGGTAATTTGCCAAAATTAAGGCTACTTGCCGTTCTGAGGGCATTTTTACCCGCAATCGTACCCAATTTGCAGCCAGTTGGGTGACAAATTCAATGCGATCGCTCAAGGGTTCATAAACTACAATATCGGTTTCTAATTTGTGATTTCGAGTTTGTAAAGTTTTGAAGGATACAGCCCTACTAATAATCCGTCCGTCTACTTCTGGTAAAGCCACATTTATAGCAATATCACGGGGTGTTAAACCTTGTGATTCTGATTCCCATTGTTCAATGGAACTAGCACAAAGAATTACTTGCAAAACCGGGACATCTAATTTTTCCCAAAGTTCAATTTGTGGTATTTCTGTTTCTAATTGCGCTAGGGAAAAACTGGTGGTATTCATTAATAAACTAATATTTACCCCATCTTCATCTGTAAACCATTCACATAATTTATCACTTACACCCGGTTCACGCAAAGAAGAGACAAAAACTGGTACAGGTTGTAAATTTTTCTCTATTAAAGCATTACATAAAGCATCAATAACTTGAGTATTTCCTGATAAATAATGAGCGCGATAAAACAAAATCCCAACTTGAGGCTGAATTGGTAAAAGTTCTTTTTTTTCTTCTTTCCACTCATACAAACCCACACGGGGAACAGGTTGTGGAGGTGGAGGATTAAATTCTGTTAATAAAGCCGTATCAGCGATAAATTTTAAAGCATTGAGGAAATTTT
>LJOT01000247.1 GCA_001672075.1 Anabaena sp. CRKS33 | reverse complement strand
TTTATCAGAAAACGCCGTAATACCCCATCCCTCTACAGGGTGGGGATGTAAGGCGGGTAAAAATTAAACACCCTCCAAGGGATATTAAGCGCAGCTTAATCGTCAGAGTAGTTTCATTTTTACCAATCTTAGAGATTGGTGGATTTCCTCAAGAATTTTAGACTCAAAACAGGTCGAATTAGTAATAAAAAAATGATTGTTTTTGAATTTAAAGCCAAAGGCACAAAGCAGCAATATCAAAAAATTAATGAAGCTATACGGATAACTCAGTTCATCCGTAATAATTGCTTGCGCTTTTGGATGGACAATCATAATGTTAAATATTACGACCTGAATAAATACACTGCGGTCGTAGCTAATGAATTTGATTTTGCTGATAAATTAAACTCAATGGCTAGACAAGCAGTAGCAGAAAGAACAGCTTTTGCAATTCAAAGATTTTGTGATAATTGTCAAGCTAAAACTCCTGGAAAGAAAGGATATCGAAAGTTTCAAAAGAATAACCGTTCCATTGAATATAAAACATCAGGATGGAAACTATTAGAAGACCGAAAACACATTACTTTCATAGACAAATGTGGAATTGGTCAGTTGAAATTAATTGGAACTTGGGATTTACATTTTTACCAGATTAAGCAAATAAAGAGAGTTAGGATAGTTAAACGTTCTGATGAATATTACGTTCAATTCTGTATAGATGCAGAACGGAATATTGAGATTAAACCAACAAATAAAACCATTGGTTTAGATGTTGGACTAAATAGACATCTTCAAAAAAGAATGTAGGGACAATTCATGAATTGTCCCTACAAGCGTTGAAAGCTACGCATATTTAATTTCTGGAGATGTCTAATAGTTTCTACACTAATTCTCAAGAGGATAAAATTGATGATCCTAGATATTTGCGGAAATCAGAAAAGTCTTTAAAACGATTACAAAAAAAAGTTAGTCGTAAAAATAAAGGTTATAATAATCGCAAAAAAGCTATTAACCTGGTTGTACCTGTTGCACCACAATATACTTCTCAAAATTGTTCTAATTGTGGAGAAATAGTTAAAAAATCACTTTCAGTTAGAACTCATGTTTGTAAATGTGGGTGTATTCTTGACCGTGACCACAATGCAGCGATAAATATACTAGCAAAAGCACTAAAACAAACTGGCTATGATCTAAGTACGGTGGGGCGCACCGGAACTTTTAACGCTTGTGGAGAGACGACCCTCTACCCAGACTTGGTAACAATTGAAACAAAAATTTTCCTCCCTCTATAGGGCGGGGAGCGTCAACCAGAAATGTGAGTTTTTGTGTGAGAACGCCAATTAATTCTTAATAGACGTAACCAACCTATCCAAATTCTCGCAGGTTGGTCAAAAAACGTGAAAATATCGCCAAAGCCCAAGTTAGTTTTTTGGTGATGTAACCAATGTTGTTCTGGTGTAGTAATAAACAATAACCTACACAAAACAATTACAGCTTGAGGTGTTTGCCACCCTAAGGAAGTTACGTGTCTCCACCACACATGGAACTGACCAAACAATAAACCACAAATTACGCCAATGGGAGATAAACCCCATAACCAGAATGCTATCAGTAAATAAGGTAAAGCTCCCAAAATCCCATCTAAAACCACCTGGGGATTAAATGTTAAAATGGCATAGTGGCGGAAATTCTTTTTCGAGGAGTGGTGAGTTGTCAGGTGGAGGCTACCAAAAACGTGTTCAGGTACATGATAGAAAAAGGTAGAAAGGAAATCCCCCAAAATCAGTAGTAGCCAAGAGACAGCAATAGCCTTAATCATTTGATATCCTGTATACATCTATCAGTTGATAGATATACTGTGTTTTTTTATTTTACCTTTGTGATTTTATCACTAACGGCATAACCAGAGAACAAAGATTGAGTTAACATCAGTATAAATTTAGGTTAAATTATCTATTGAGGGAATCGGTCATAAAATTCAAATTCCTAGATTGTTACCGCTGAGAATTTAAATATGACAAAATAAGTCATGATAACACAGCCAATCTTCATGTACTGAACTTAAATAGTAGGAAATACCAAAAGCGAATATTGCTAAAAGTACAGGTAATAGAACAGTAAATTCTAATTTGCCTTTTTTAACTACTTCTAAGCAAGAGATAACGATAGCTACAGGCCAGAAGATAGTGGTAATGATGAACATCATAAAGGATAAAAATTTATCCTCTGGAGAAGATATAGGGTAACGAAGTGAAAAAATTAACCAATTAGTAAAAAAATATGCAGTCATTAGCAAATAGCTAATCACTAAAGTCAACTGGATTTGATTCACAGTGCTTACTCCTTTAATAATATAAGTTCTCAGAAATATATCTATTGAAGAGAGTGTTTTAAAAGTTATGATTGATATACGGGATACCACTTTTAAAACGTCCTCTAAAATTAAGATACATTTTGAGTGAATGCTAAAAACACATCAATCAGTAATCATCTTTGATTTAAAGCTGAATTTTAGAGTATAGTTATTATACTCATCAATGTTAATTAGCCGTTTCTAAACTGGTATAGCATAGATATTAAAAAAGTGGCAAATAAAATGAAAAATTAGATACTCTCCAAGTCAAAAATTTGATATTAGTATAATAAATGTCTAATTACTTAGCAACGATAATTCACAAATACTTGATTTTGGTGTGAGAAAAAGTTATGTATTGAGAATTTAAATTGGGAATTTAAATTGGGAATTTAAAACTGCTAATGAGAAGGGTATTAAAGGGTATGGGAAGAAGTTCCATAACTACGGCTGATACAAGAATGAATCCTTTTTAAGATGTTGTTTAATACTGTCAAAATCAGTAAATTCATCAGCCACATCAATCAGATAGTCACTAGTTGTTGTTTGGAAACCAATTACTTCTACTCTAGCTCCCATACTGCTAACTGCATTGACAGCATAGGATAGATCTCCATCTCCACTGACCAAAATAGCTGTATCATAATACGGTGCTAAAGTAATCATATCAACGGCAATTTCCACATTCAGATTTGGTTTTTTGTAATTATCTACAACTACACTCATATCTTTAGTAAATACACGATAGCCATTCCGACGCATCCATAATAAAAATCCCTGTTGCCTTTCGTTGCCAATGTCCAATCCTGTATAAAAAAATGCACGTAATAACTGAGAGGTTTTAGTTAAGCTACAAAGCAATTTTACATAGTCAATTTCAATTCCCAATTGCAACGCGGTCTGAAATAGATTTAATCCGTCAATGAAAATTGCAACGCGACCACGATTATCATCATCATTTAATGCAGTATTGTTAACTGTATTGACTGGATTAGATTCTTTCCCTTTAATAGTGCCTTTAGTAGTTGGACAATACCTTTGAGGTTTTTCTTTAAGTTCTTTATATTCGTTGCTTTTTTTGCTAATATGACTAAACTGCATTGATACCTCTAGATACTATTATAGGGATGTTACGGGTAAATCGAAAGTGGTGCAGTCTTGACTAACTTATGGACACTGCCCTAGTTATAGCTGTAGCCAGGTTAATTAAGACATGATTAATCATGGAAACCTAGAAATAATCATGATTTTACCCTTGCCTTGTGCCTCTTGCCTTGTGCTATAACTTAACAGTTATCAGGTATATTTTAGGCAATTTTTTGCAAGTAAATGGATATTTTGCGATTTACCTGCACCTATTTTACACAAAATGCACGCTTTTGGAAAAAATTTACTATTTATTAAAGATTTTTCATATTATATAGGAAGAAATCAGCGCAGTTGCAAGAGGAAAGTAGATATGCAGTCTGTTGTTACAAAAAATTAAGATCAGATGAGATTTATGTAGGGTTGTTATTAAAGTTAGTATTTTAAAATACATAAATTTATGGTGGTGAATTTATTTAAAATTGCTGAATATTGCTGATAATTTTTTTCCAGGGTATGAGTAGTGAATTAACAGTTTGCTATGATACTCAGAAATTAGCCTTGCCGATATCTACTCCTGTAGCAAAAATTCTTGTCACCAAAACCTTATATACTAGACTAAACTTTGATAAACTTGAGACTCGTGTTAACTAAGACACGATAAACTATTAATTCCTAGATTAAATACTAGGATATTTATGGTTTTTACGGTTTAGTAAAAACTAAATCCAGTATGATTGAAAAATCAAAGGAAAATCAAAAATCGTGTGTGGTGTGAAAATTAAGGAGTGAACAAAATGGATTTACGTGGAGATGCGTTGCAAATCCTCAAAGAGACTAGTCGAACTTTTTATATCCCAATTAGTATTTTACCATCAGGATTACAAGAAGCAGTGGCATCAGCATACCTGTGTATGCGGGCCATTGATCAGATTGAAGATGATCCAATTTTGGATAATCAGACCAAAAAACGCTTGTTGCAAAATATTAGCCTTGTATTGCAAGCTGGAGTAGATGGTTTTTCTCTAGATGCTTTCTCCGTAGGGTTTAAAGGTTACGAAAATTCTTTACAAGAAGTTAGTTTACGGATTAGAGAATGGTCAATATTAGCACCTGAAAGTATTGCTCCGCGAATTTGGGATGCAACGGCAGCAATGGCTGATAGAATGGCTTATTGGGCAGATAAAAATTGGCAAATAGAAACAGAAGCGGATCTAGACCGTTATACCTTTGGGGTAGCCGGTGCGGTAGGCTTGTTACTCTCAGATTTATGGAACTGGTATGATGGAACTGAAAGCAACCGGACTCAAGCCATAGGATTTGGTAGGGGTTTGCAAGCGGTAAATATTCTCCGTAACAATTCTGAGGATTTAACTCGTGGAGTGAATTTTTTCCCGGTGGGTTGGAATAATGACAATCTCCAAGAATATGCCCGTCGCAATCTCATCTTAGCAGATGCCTATACGAACTCTCTGCCCAAGGGACCGGCTTTACAATTTTGCCAAATTCCCCTGGCTTTAGCTCATGGTACTCTTGATGCTTTAGCAAATGGCAAGGAAAAACTCAGTCGTAGTGATGTTGTTTCACTGATTGAAAATTTGATGGGTGTAAATGCTAAGGCTAGTTAGGTAAAAATTATCAATTTACCCAAATAAAAAACTTGTGTGTGAGAGATATTCATGAAAACTACTTTGTTTTTGAGTCCACCTTCCTTTGATGGTTTTGATGGTGGTGCGGGAGCGCGGTATCAAGCAAAACGAGAAATTACCTCCTTTTGGTATCCCACTTGGTTAGCACAACCAGCAGCTTTAGTGCCTGGTAGTATGTTAGTTGATGCACCTCCCCATGGGCAAACGGTGGATGATGTGCTGAAAATTGCCAAAGATTACGAGTTGGTAATTATGCACACCAGTACGCCTTCTTTGGCGAATGATGTTAAGTGTGCTGAAGCTATCAAACAGCAAAACCCCAATGTGCAAGTTGGCTTTGTGGGGGCGCACGTTGCGGTTTTACCAGGGGAAACTTTACAGGAAAATCCGGTCATTGATTTTGTTTGTCGCAATGAATTTGATTATACTTGTAAGGAATTAGCAGAGGGGAAACCTTGGGATGAAATCAAGGGTTTGAGTTATCGGGATAAGTTGGGTAATATTCACCACACGGAGGAGCGTGCTTTAATTCATGATTGGGATGCTATGCCCAGTGTATTGCCAGTTTACGCCCGTGATTTGGATATTAGCAAATATTTCATTGGCTATTTGCAACATCCTTACATATCTTTTTATACTGGGCGGGGTTGT
>LJOT01000535.1 GCA_001672075.1 Anabaena sp. CRKS33 | reverse complement strand
TAGATGAAAATATATCTGATTAAAATAGACCTCTCCGGTAAAGATTGTAGAGACGTTCCATGGAACGTCTCTACAAAGAACGTCTCTACAAAGGTTGTGGGTCACGCATATTTAATTTTCGGAGCTTTCTAATGGGTCAGAACTGGGCAATTAGTATCGGTATTAATCAATATGATAACCTGCAAGCCCTAAACTTTGCTAAACGGGATGCAGAAGCAATGGCCGCTTGGTTTCGGGAAGAAGCCAAATTTGATCAGGTGTTTTTGTTTACAGAGAACTCTCCTCTCCACCCATTCCCGCTAATACACCAATTCCCACCCAACCAACTTACGGACGAGTCCGGCGATTTTTGCAAGCACAATTTGAACAACCTCTATTAAAACCAGAGGATAATTTATGGTTTTTTTTCGCTGGACATGGTATGCGTTATGCAGATAAAGATTATTTAATGCTTGCAGATAGTGAAAGTGCGATCGCTCCACTAACGCGCAAAAACTAAAATTTTGTACAATTTGCAAAAAACAGACAAATAATCTATAATCTTAATGTAATGTAACCCTATAAATTTTATGAGGTGCTATGTCTGTCATCAGTGCAAGTGAAGCGCGTGCTAACTTTCCCGATATTATGAACCGTGCAGAATATCGTGGGGAAAGAATATTAATTCAACGTCATGGTAAACCTGCGGTAGCAATGATTAGTATAGAAGATTTAAAACTACTAGAAGCAATAGAAGATGCAATAGATTCGGCTAAATTGCGACGTGCAGTAGAAGAAAACACAGGATTTACCACCTTAGAAGAAATAATAGCAAAACGCCCCAATGAGTGAAAGATATACATTGAGGATTGCTAAAACTGCGGAAAAAGATTTATTAGACTTACAACCAAAACAATATAAACAAGTTGTATCAAAAATTCTCTCCCTTCAAGGTAATCCTCGTCCTCAAGACTATGCAGCTTTAAAAGGTTATCAAGGTGGTTATCGTATTGATCAAAGTGAATATAGAATTTTGTACACCATTGATGATGATAATAAATTAGTTGATGTTTTTCGGGTTGGTAAACGTAATGATGATGAAGTTTATAAAAATTTGTAACTTCGTTTACTTACCTGTTAGCAAAGTTTACCAAAGGTATCGCTTTTTCGGAGGTTGAGGAGGTGCGATAGCGAAGCGCGACCTAGGAATCACTTTTTGGGAAGTGAAGGAAGTACGATCTCTCTTTCTCTGTGTCCTCTGTGTCTCTGCGGTTCGTTAAAAAAGGATGTTGGGAAGTTGAGGGTGTGCGATTGCTATTTATCTGTATTTATTAAATCTCCCAATCTTCTAATTTTAAATTATCAATTCTACTAAATTCTCTAGTATTGTGAGTAATTAAAGTTAAATTATTAGCGATCGCACCATATCACGCCATTATCACAATTCCTAACATTAAAGATGCCCAACAAATCGCCGTTGCTGAAAAACTTTACACAGAACTTAATCAAG
>LJOT01001003.1 GCA_001672075.1 Anabaena sp. CRKS33 | reverse complement strand
TGAGAAAAGATTAACAAATTCTTGGGTTGCTTCTATTCGTAATTCATTAATAGAAATTCAAGATATTAATCTCAAAGAAAATCAAAAATCCTATTATATCAATCAAGATCAATGGGATAGTTGGTTAGAAGATGAAATTGAATTAGCCATAGCTGACGCTAGTTTAGAAGTAATGAATGGAAAATTACAAAGACAACAACTTTCCCAAATGTTAAACAAACCACAATTAATATTAACTGCAACCGAGTTAATTAACTTGACTTATAATTATCAAATTAGAGAATTACCAGATATTATTGATGATTATTTAGGTAATTTACCCGGTGGTGAAGATTGGAAGTTAGGGAAAAGGTAATCAATA
>LJOT01001002.1 GCA_001672075.1 Anabaena sp. CRKS33 | reverse complement strand
CTTTCAATTCTGTCAATTAAACCGTGATTTACGCATTGAGAGAAATAAATTTGGAGAAATATCAATTATGTCACCCGCCGGTTCAGAAACAGGAAACCGAGAGTTTAATATTGCTGTACAGTTAGGAATTTGGTCAGAAAAAGATGGTACAGGAATTGGTTTTTCTTCCAGTACAGGATTTACACTTTCTACAGGTGCAAAACGTTCTCCTGATGCTGCTTGGATAAAGTTAGAAAGATGGAATCAACTTACACCAAAACAGCAGAAAAAATTTGCACCTATTTGTCCTGATTTTGTGATTGAATTAAGGTCAGATTCTGATAATTTGCAACCTTTAAAAGAGAAAATGCAGGAATATATG
>LJOT01000246.1 GCA_001672075.1 Anabaena sp. CRKS33 | reverse complement strand
ATTAATTGATTTTAAATATCGTCCTACCAATTTAACCTATCAAGCAATAGAGTTATTTTGTGATATCGGTAAAAATCCTCTTGAATTATTAGAATTATGTCAAAAATATTCTGGTAGGATTGAAAAAATATGCGAAGTTATTCATGAATATGGCACAAGTATAGATAATTGGCGTGTTGATTGTCCCCTTGGTTTTGGTGTAAAAGATCATTGTAGTTTTTTGAGTTTTTTCCTCAACCTGGATCTTGGCAAATTTGAATATTTTACAGACAATTTTACCACATTAGAACAAATTGCGGAACTATTTAAAGATTGGAAAGGAATTGATTTTAATTCTGTCATTGAAAAGCAAAAAGTAGTTACATTTTCATAAATTAATAAAATAAATTAATGAGCAAATCAGAGTTACAAACACCCCTAGATTTAGAAGAAATTACATTTTCCCATATTCCCGTTCTCAGTCAAGAAGTAATCACAGGTTTAAATATCCAACCTGGTGGACATTATTTAGATTTAACCGTTGGTGGTGGAGGTCACAGTCGCTTAATCTTAGCAACTGCTGAAGATGTGAAAATTACCGCCGTTGACCAAGATTTAGATGCTTTAAATGCAGCCAAAGAGAATTTAGCGGAATTTGGAAATAGAGTGAATTTTATTCATAGCAATTTTGCAAATTACCATTTTCTAGAAAGTACATATCATGGAATTTTAGCAGATTTAGGAGTAAGTTCCTATCATTTAGATCATCCAGAACGAGGTTTTAGTTTTAGAAATACTGCTAATTTAGATATGCGTATGAACCAACAACAATCTCTCACCGCTGGAGATATGATCAATGAATGGGACGAAAAAGAATTGGCGGATATTTTCTTTAAATATGGTGAAGAGAGACTTTCGAGAAAAATAGCTAGAAGAATAGTAGAAAATCGCCCATTTAATACTACTACAGAATTAGCAAATGCGATCGCCTACTCTGTCCCTCCTAAATATCGCTACGGAAGAATACACCCTGCCACCCGTGTTTTCCAAGCCCTGCGAATAGCAGTCAATGATGAATTAAATGTCTTAGAAACCTTAATAGAAAAAGCACCAACAGCCCTGATTCCCGGCGGAAAAATAGCAATTATCAGTTTTCACAGCTTAGAAGATAGAATAGTTAAACACGGTTTAAGAAACTTATCCTTTTTGCGAATTTTAACAAAAAAACCAATTATGGCTACGGAAGCAGAAATCAAAGAAAACCCCCGTTCTCGTTCTGCTAAGTTGAGAATAGCAGAAAAGAAATTTGTCGATGATTGATACTTTGAAAATCTCTGTTTCTCCCTGGTTTAGCCCTAAAACTCTTTTTTGAACTAACCACTCCAGGCACGGAGGACACGGAGTGAAGAAAATTCTTGACTGAATTATCTACTGTTGTTATATGCTATATTTTGATGTTTTGAATCAGAAATTGAGTTATGAAAAACCCGATAGCATTGATGTTTAGCACTATGATTATTGGTGTGGGATTTTTACCGTCTTTAGCGCAAGCGAAACCTCCTAAACCTCCTGCTTCTGATACCCAAGTTGCAGCCATGGTGGAAGCTTTGCGACTAGCTGCACCGAAAACGAAAAAGCGCAATGATGGATATTATAGTGAATGGCAAGTTAAACCGGAAACTCTCAAAGGTTGGACGAGAAATTGTCTGAAAAAAGAATTAACACCAACTCAGTTTGAAAATGATCCCCAGGTAGCCCGTCAAGTTGTTTCTTGTATTACCACCCGTGAGTTAAATAAGCAATTTGCAGCCACTAAAAACGATGAGACTGCTGCTGTGCGTGGTGTTGCTTGTTGGTGGATGACTGGTAACTATATCGGCTGCGATAAGGGCTTTACGGCTGGCTATGTGCAGCAGGTGGTTCGCTTTTACAAGCAAGAAGTTTCTAAACCAGCAGCGGTAACTCCTGCACCACAAAAAACCCCCAATAAAAAGCCAAATTAAAATAATTCAAATTAGGTTGATTTATTCCTGATGATACTTTGAAAATATCCTGTTGAAGGTCAGGGAATTTATTATTAGGATATGGTTATTGGCCTAATTCTTGTATAGGGGTAATCCAGGAATTACCCCTAATTTCTGTTTAATTTCTGTTTTGCTTCCTGAATATGAAATAACTGGGACAGAAAGAAAAAATAAAATATTAAATTTACCCAAAAAAAAGTAAAAATGATCCCAAATTTGCTAAAATTACTTAATGCTAAACCAAAAATTAAGAGATAATTGGCAGAATAATTAAAGGAGGATTTATCCAATGAATAAAGTATTAGATGAAACTCTGTCTAATCAAGTTGCAAAAACTATCAAAAGTAAAGCCAAAAAACCTTTTGATAATGCTTATAAAGCTGTTTTAGTGACTGAGGGGGCAAAGTATGTACAAGGCTTTTTAGTATTTGCTGGTAAGCCATATAAACCCGTTGAACATGGTTGGATTGAAGTTAATGATGTGATTATTGATCCTACACTTCCTTTTCTCCAAAAAAAGCCCCAAGAACTTTATTATTTTCCCGCTCAAAGTCTCAGTGTTAAGCAGTTAAAAGCCGTAATTGAAGAATCTCAGGAAGATTATCCAGAGGATGATCCTTTACCTATTTATGGTGAAGCGCCCTATGATTATTATGGTGATGTTATGTTGGGTGGCCAAGAATATTTGCTGGCCTATCAAGCCGCAGAAATAAAGTCTCAAGAAATCAATGGTTTAATTTTTGAAAAAAATTAGTTAGCATTCAGTTACAAATTCACTCTTGCAAGTTTCAACGGGTTTCAATTCCCTATTCCCTATTTATGAGCATCTACCCATCTCAAGTTAAATCGGATACGGTATACCGCCCTCGAGAAAATGACTGGCGGTTATTTTTGCGCTTAGTACCCTATGGTCGTCGTTATGGCAAATTATTGGCAGTATCTATGTTACTGCTAATTCCTATTGCTGTTGCTAGTGCTATTAAACCCATGTTAGTCGGACAAGCTGTTTCTTTAATTCGCAAAGAACCGAGCACATATCAATTTTTGCAAAATATGCCCCTGTGGCAGGGTTTAAATATTCTTATTGGGATGTTACTGATAGCAACGGCTACCCGCTTAGTATTAATAGGTGTACAAGGTTATTTAGTTCAGAAATTAGGACAAAAAATTACAGCGGATATTCGTGAGGATTTATTTGATCATGTGACATCTTTAGCTGTACGTTTTTTTGACAGCACACCCGTAGGTAAATTAATTACTAGACTTACTAGTGATGTAGAAAGTTTGGGAGATGTTTTTTCCACTGGGGCTATAGGTATTATTTCTGATTTATTATCTATGGTAGTGATTATTGGATTGATGTTTTCAATTCAATGGCAACTTGCTTGTTTGTTGATATTTATTCTTTTCCCAGTCACTTGGTTAATTATTTATTTTCAACAGCAATATCGGGCAGCTAATTATAAAAGCAGAGAAGAACTTTCTCAACTCAATTCTCAACTCCAAGAAAATATTGTTGGTATTAATGTAGTCCAATTATTCCGCCGAGAAAAAGTTAATTTGGAGTTATTTCGGGCTGCTAATCAACGTTATGTTAGGGAAGTAGATACTAGCATTTGGTTTGATTCAGCGGTTTCTGCCACCTTAGAATGGGTTGCTTTAATTGCTATTGCCGGGGTATTGTGGTTAGGTGGCGGGTTATTGTTAAATCAACAAATCACCTTTGGGATTTTATCGGCATTTATTTTATATGCCCAACAATTCTTTGAACCTTTGCGGAATTTTGCCGAAAAATTTACCGTGATTCAATCTGGTTTTACGGCCATTGAACGGGTAATTGATATTTTAGATGAACCTATCGAAATTAAAGATTACCCAGGTTCTGAAAGTTTCAGTAAAAATTTTGAATTTGGTTACATTGATCAGATCATCTCTAAGTTAGAAACTCAAGATTTTACACCTATTCCCGCCTTGGGGGAAATTAAGTTTGAAAATGTTTCCTTTGCTTATAATGATGATGATTATGTGATTAAAAATTTAGACTTTACTATTTACCCAGGGGAAAAAGTCGCTTTAGTAGGTCCGACAGGTGCGGGGAAAAGTTCGATTATTCGCTTGTTGTGTCGTCTTTATGAACCAACTCAAGGACGTATTCTCATTGACGGTGTGGATATCCGCGAAATTCCCCAAAGGGAACTGCGAAGTTACATGACAGTAATTTTGCAGGAGGCATTTTTGTTTGCCGGTGATGTGAAAAGTAACATTACTTTAGGTGATGATTACAGTTTTGCAGAAATTGAACAAGCAGCGGTAAAAACCAATGTCGCGGCGTTTATTAATCAACTACCCCAGGGTTATGATACTCAATTGCGAGAACGGGCGACAAATATTTCTAGTGGTCAAAAACAACTTTTAGCCTTTGCCCGGGCTGCTATTCGTAACCCTGAAATTTTGGTGCTAGACGAAGCTACAGCTAGTTTGGACGTGGGGACTGAGGCTTTGGTTCAAGAGGCTTTAAATCATTTGCTGGTAGGGCGTACAGCAATTATTATTGCTCACCGTTTGTCTACGATTCGTAATGTGGACCGGATTTTTGTGTTGAAGCGGGGAGAATTGATTGAACAGGGTAGTCATGAAGAATTGTTGCAACAAGAGGGATTTTATGCCACTTTGCACAATTTGCAAATGTTAGGAACTTAACAACAACTGAATCAATATTTTTTTTGTAAGTGGGGTTGACGTTTGTTCAACCCTACCTACGAATCAAGGCTTTTTTAATTTGGCTAAGGTATTGTTGAATGAGAACCAAAATTTACTTAAAAAAGTATACACCGAAAACCTGGCGACTCTATTCCCTCTTCATTGTTCATTCTACTTCTGTTTCTATTTTGTCACCACGTTCCAGTTCCCAAAGAATTTGATTACCTTCACGTCTTACCCGTGAAACTATCCAATTTCGCCAGCGCCATTCATCACCCCGGCTAGTAACGGCGCTAGAGTGAACACTCATTAAGTCTGCTAATTCTGAACTGGTGATTAGGTAGCCTTTTTCGGCAATTTCGTCCGCAATACGCAAAGTTTCCACTAAGTTACGAAGTTGTGAAACCCTCATTTCAATGGGTTGTTCGTTGGTTGTAGTCGCGGTTGGGGCAGTAGAAGGTTCCATAATGGTTATATCTGATACAGATGAACTGCTTTCCAGTGTATTTTTATTAATTATTGTAGAGTTGATCGGATAATCAGATACTAGTGATTCACTCATTTCACTGATTTTAGGTAAAGTTTCGTAAACAGAGTTGGGGAATAACTGTTGTAGGTTAGGGGTTTTACCGTTAGCGAAGCAGCGAGCGATCGCATCACAGCGTTCATTACCAATATTACCAGAATGTCCGCGAACGTGCTGCCATTTTATCAATTGGCTATTAAGTTGATCGAGGGTTTCCAAAAGGTCTTGATTTTGGACAGGATTACCATCTGATTTTTTCCAGCCTTTCCTTTTCCAACCGGGCATCCATTTAGTAATAGAATTAATCAGATATTCACTATCAGTGAACAGGGTAATAGGTTGAGTTTGTCCAGATGATTTAAAAAATTCCAAGGCCGCGATCGCCGCTTGCATTTCCATTTTATTATTAGTGGTATGCTGGGATGAATCACCCATTTCATGAACTGAACCATCACAGAAATAGATAACTGTACCCCAACCCCCAGGACCAGGATTACCTGTACAAGCCCCATCTGTGTATAT
>LJOT01000534.1 GCA_001672075.1 Anabaena sp. CRKS33 | reverse complement strand
TGAAAATGCTTTTGAATGGCGTTTTGAGTTTCCTGAAGTGTTAAATGATGATGGTGTTTTTGTTGGTTTTGATGTGGTTATTGGTAATCCTCCTTATGTTTTTGCAAGAGAAAATTTTAACGATTATCTTAAGAAATATTTTACAGATAATTACAAAACATCTCAGTATCAAGTTAATTTGTTCATTTTGTTTATAGAAAAAACAATATCTATTTTGAAAAATAAAGGAGAGTTTACTTTTATTATTCCTAATTCAATGTTAATGGTGAGTTCAGCACAAAATCTTAGAAAATACTTACTAAGTGAAACATCATTAAATCAAATAATTAATTTAATTGGTTATTCCTTTGAAGGAGTCAATGTTGAAACAATAATTATTTCAAGTAAAAAAGAAAAAGCAAATGATAAAAATGATATCAAGATTTTATTAAATAACAATTGTAATTTCAAGCTAATACACTGCAAAAAGCAATTGAGTTTTATGCAAAATCAAGGCTTTGAATTGAATGTTTTTTCTGATAAAGAAAGTGACAGTTTAATCCAGAAACTTATTTATAATTCTGAAATATTGGATAAATTAGTTTTAATCAAAGCAGGTTTAATGGCCTACGAAATAGGTAAAGGTAATCCTAAACAAAGTCCTGATGACGTAAAAAAACGCATTTATGATTACAACTATAAATTTGATCAAAATACTCATAAATATCTTGAAGGAAAGGATGTCAATCGTTATTTAATTAATTGGTCAGCTACATATTTGAAATATGGTGAAAATTTAGCTGCACCAAGAAGTTTTAATTTATTTAATGGTAAAAAGATTATTATTCGTGAAATTACTGGTAAACATCCTCATTCAATCATTGCAACTTACACAGAAGATATTTATCTCTTTAATAGAAGTAATATTGCTATCCTTGAAAAAGAAAATATGAATATTTCATTAAAATATATTTTAGCTGTGATTAACAGCAAATTAATGTCGTACTATTTCGTTAAAAATACAGCAAAATCTGTAAGACAAATGTTTCCAAAACTAATATTAGAGGACTTAAGAAAATTCCCGATTAAAAAAATTACAGCGAAAAAACAACAAGAGTTAATTTCAATTGTTGATCAAATACTCAACGCTAAAAAATCAGATCCGAACGCAGATACAACCGCACTAGAAATAGAAATTGATCAAATGGTTTATCAACTATATAATTTAACAGCAGAGGAAATTCAAATTATCGAAAGTTCTAGTGGGTAGGGGTTTAAGAATGCACCGAGGTTGGATCTATTAAAGCATTTTCTTCTGTTTACTTTGAGTCTAATTTAACAATTCCAGCTTTAGGAGGTGGTTTAAGTGTTAGAAGCAAAAACCAAGATTTTGCAATTACTAGAAAACTCTATTGATAGTAATACCCTTGATAAAGGTTTTTACAGTGAATTACTACATATTATCGGTTTGGTAGAAACTAAGGAAGGTGGTAAAAAACTGATTCAACGGAA
>LJOT01001001.1 GCA_001672075.1 Anabaena sp. CRKS33 | reverse complement strand
AACACAAGTTCTCGATTTAATGTTACAATTAAAAGCAGAATTTGATTTAACCTACTTGTTTATTACCCATGATTTATGGTTAGCACGGTTTTTGTGCGATCGCATTGCCGTCATGAATAGTGGTAAAATAGTAGAAATAGGACAGACTAAACAAATTTTTGCCCACCCTCAACACCCTTATACCCAAACCCTCCTAGCTGCTGCACCTTTACTAGCAAAAGCTTAAAGGAGTTAGGAGCAAGAAAATTACCAATTACCAAAGCCATAAATGTCTAAAAATCCACCTGCTAATACTTATAAAACCAATAACTATTCTTCAGATAAATGGCAAGAAAGAATAGCACAAATAGCATATCGTTTTAA
>LJOT01000533.1 GCA_001672075.1 Anabaena sp. CRKS33 | reverse complement strand
GATTAAATTAGCTAATGATACTCCCTTTGGTTTAGGTGCAAGTGCATGGACAACAAATACAGAAGAACAAAATCGCCTAATTCAAGAAATCGAAGCCGGCGCAGTATTTATTAACAGCATGGTCAAATCTGATCCCCGTTTACCTTTTGGTGGCATTAAACGTTCTGGCTACGGACGAGAATTAAGTATTCAAGGCTTACATGAATTTGTCAATGTAAAAACTATTTGGGTCAAGTAAAGGAAACATAGTATTTTCTCTCTGTGTTCTCCGTGCCTCTGTGGTTCGTTATTAGAAACTTAGAAATTTAGTGAAATAGTAATCACCAATTACCAAACTTATGAATACCGCAGAATTATTAGTACAGTGTTTAGAAAACGAAGGAGTTCAATATGTTTTTGGACTTCCTGGAGAAGAAAATTTGCACGTTTTGGAAGCTTTAAAAACATCATCAATTCAATTTATTACTACCCGTCATGAACAGGGGGCAGCTTTTATGGCCGATGTTTATGGTAGGTTAACAGGAAAAGCCGGAGTCTGTCTTTCTACTCTCGGTCCTGGGGCAACTAATTTAATGACAGGGGTGGCAGATGCTAATCTAGATGGTGCGCCATTAGTGGCAATTACTGGCCAGGTGGGAACAGATAGAATGCACATTGAATCTCATCAATATTTGGATTTAGTGGCTATGTTTGCCCCTGTTACTAAGTGGAATAAACAGATTGTTAGACCAAGTATTACGCCAGAAGTCGTCAGAAAAGCTTTCAAGCGATCGCAAACAGAAAAACCCGGTGCTGTTCACATTGATTTACCGGAAAATATAGCCGCTATGCCCGTAGAAGGCAAACCTTTAAATAAGGATAATAGTGAAAAAACCTATGCCTCCTTTGCCAGTATTCGCGCCGCATCTGCCGTAATTTCCCAAGCAGTTAATCCCATCATTTTAGTAGGAAATGGTGCAATTCGCGCCCAATCTAGCGACGCAGTAACCCAATTTGCTACCCAAATGAATATTCCTGTTGTGAATACTTTTATGGGTAAAGGTGTGATTCCCTACACCCATCCTTTAGCACTTTGGTCTGTGGGATTACAACAACGAGATTTTATCACCTGCGGTTTTGATAATTCAGATTTAGTCATCGCCATTGGTTATGATTTAATTGAATTTTCTCCCAAAAAATGGAATCCTGAAGGGACAATTCCTATTATCCATATTGCCGCAACTTCTTCGGAAATTGACAGTAGTTATATTCCCCAATTGGAAGTAGTAGGAGATATTTCTGATTCCCTGAATGAGATATTAAAATTAGCAGATAGACAAAACAAACCCAATCCCTATTCTATCAGCTTACGTCCTAATATTCGGGCTGATTATGAAGAATATGCCCAAGATGATCAATTTCCTATTAAACCGCAAAAATTAATTTATGATTTGCGGCAAGTTATGGGACCTGATGATATTGTGATTTCTGATGTTGGCGCACATAAAATGTGGA
>LJOT01000245.1 GCA_001672075.1 Anabaena sp. CRKS33 | reverse complement strand
ATTAGGTGATTTACTATTTGCCATTATTCAAATTGCCAGATGGCATAAACTTGATCCTAGTGCGGGTTTACAAGGGACAAGTCAGCGATTTATTCAACGGTTACAAAAAATGGAGGCTGTGATTGAACGTCCTCTCACCGAATACAGTTTAGAAGAATTAGATGCCCTGTGGCAACAGGCTAAAGCTCAACTTGGTCATTAGACATCAGGTGAATTTAAATATTCTTTATGACTTTTCAAGAGGTCTATGAATGGTTAAATAAAAATGGAGTTTTGAAAAAGTTTGTCTACTTAGATGAAGAAATTTTAATCGCTTTAGATGGGACAGAATATTTCTCATCTAAGAAAATTAGTTGCCCTCATTGTAATTTTCGTAATCATCGAAATGGAACTACAACTTATTTTCATGGCTGTGTCACACCCAGCTATAGCGGCAGGGAAGGGTTTATTTCCTGGTGGGAATACACCTTTATCGGGGTTGTTGTGTTGTGGAGATTCGACTTTTCCGGGGATTGGGTTGCCGGCTGTGGCTGCTAGTGGGATGATTGTTGCTAATACTATTGCGCCTGTACAGAAACATTTACAATATATTTCAGAGACATTTGGTTAAAATATCTTTACGCATGATTTGTATATCAGAAAATATAAATCTCCAATATCTGGGAGTGTAATTAAGTTAATACCAAAATACTTTCCGTGTCACTACTATCAAATTGGGTAATTGTGGACAAATTATCTCTCAAAATCTGCACAATCTTTGATGTGGGACTATTACCAATACGCAGATAAATAAATTTAGGTGGATGACCATAAAGTAAACTACGTTGATGAAAGTCAGAATCTTTGGAAATAATCACAAAACTATTTATTTTGGCGAATTCCCAGATAATGGCATCATCAGTATTTATAAGTCCTAAAGTTTTAACGTGTTGAGAATCAGGATACAAATCAAGAATTTTATCAACAATCCGATCTGACAAATTTTCGTCTAATAGCAGTTTCATAAAGATGCAACAAATAACTTTTTCTCTCGGTCAGCAGCAAAAGCAAGACAAGCTTTAATATCTTCAGATGTCAGTTCTGAAAAATCTTCCAGAATTTCGGCTTCTGTCATCCCACCTGCTAAATATTCTAGAATATCATACACAGTAATACGCATTCCGCGAATGCAAGGTTTTCCACTGCGTTTTCCAGGTTCAATGGTAATAATGTCTTGATAATTCATGATCTCTCCTGTTGTTTAATCTTTGGTCTATATAATTTTAGGGTAAATCATGGCAAATTAGTCTTAAGATAGCGATCGCTTATTCAGAGAGAAAGGAAAGAGTGATCGCTCAAACAGGAAGGCGCATAGGTGGGACTTAAACATTCTTGATGAAAAAATAAGCCTCAAACCCTTACAGAACATGGGAAATACACCAAATACCTAAAAACATCTGAAAACTAAACATATCAAGAAACAAATCAAAACGATGTCAAACCATTTCCATATATACGCTTGAGGCTATTTTATCGGTGTTTTTTGTCTAAGTCCCATTAGTTATTTAGGACTTGCCCTTTCAAGATAACTAACGGAACTTAGATAAACGTGCCAAAGTTCTATCTTGAGCAGCAATATAAAGTTCTTCTTTTTTACTTTTGGATATAGCAAAATCTGTAACATTCACTCCTAAAGTGGGAAGTTGTATAATATGGCAGTTCTGCGATTGTTCTGCCTGTAGTTGCTCTAAAGCAGTTCTGGCATTGATCGTAGCTTCAGCAATAAGTTTAGCCAGCCCTAAAAATCCATGAGCTTCTGGTGAAAAATAGGGATTTTCAATCCTCAAGCCAATAATTGGTAGCGGTTGTGTCTCGTATTTATCTTGCAACGCCCAAACTGGGAAGTTACTTACCAAGCCCCCATCGACTAAAATTGACTTTCCTCTTCGCACTGGGACAAAGAAACCAGGCAACGACATTGAAGCGCGAACCGCTTCAGAAACTGGTTCATAGGGCGTTCTCTCGTTACTGAACAAAACCAATTCTTTTCTGACTATATCTGTGGCGACAACGGCTAAGGGGATGGGTAAATCTCTAAAGAGAGGCGAGCCTTTGCTTGTACCTAACAACCGCTGAGACAGTTTCTCTTCTAACCACTTTTGAAAATTATCACCTTTGTACAAACCTTGCTTTTTTTGAGCAACCAACCATCTCAAAGCTGGAATTTTGCAAACAGGGTCCAGGAATTCTTTAAAATCTTTGTCGTACATCAGTTGGCTGATTTCATTGCTTGAGCAACCAACTGCGGTGAAAGCTGCTGCTATTGCACCAGCCGAAGTGCCGACAACCGCCCGAGGTTTAATGTTAAGCTTTTCTAGTGCGGAAAGTCCTCCAGCAAGAGCGGTTCCGCGTACACCACCGCCTTCTAGCACTATATATGCTTCATTCTTATTTAAGCTAAGAGGCGACTTTAAAATGCTCATAGTTTTTGTGCAAAGTAGTTTTTGTGCAAAGTTGAAGAAGCTGCCAGCTACCTAACAGTATACCCTAAATTTTGTCAGGGTCAAGTGTCAGGTGAATAAGTTAGATAATGTTGTCAAGTTTATTGATAATTTTCAATAGGCGAGATGTGCGACGTGAAAGTTGTGCGTAGAGACAGTATCCCATTTTACTGAGTGAGTAAGTTGGAAAAAACGAAAGCCTGGGGTAATGCCCAGGATAGGGGTTTTGCCCTTCGGTCTACTTATTTTTGCAGCCATCTGGCAAAATTTCATTGACAATTCTCAATAAACTTGTAATATTGTTTTTGTTGCCTGACAAATGTTTCTGACAAAAGTCAGAGAAATAATGGTACTTGTAAATACTAAAACTTTATGTTCACTACTGACGAAAATACATATATTCCTGAACGTTTTACTCGTCCTGTCACTTTACATCTTGTCAAAAATCTACTGTGGCAAGATATAAATCCACCTTTATTTCTAGGTATACAAGGACCTCCCGGAAATGGAAAAACTTGGTTGATTGATCGTTTACTGCGTTTGATGGAAGTTAAACCTTTTCTAATATCGGGAGGGCAATTAGAGAGTCGAGACGCTGGCGGACCTGCTCAATTGATTCGCAAAACATACCTTAGAGCAGGAATGGCAATAGAAAAAAAAGAATGTCTAGCAGCTGCTATTATTATTAATGATATTGATACAGGATTGGGCAATTTTGGAGATCTAGTACAATACACGGTAAATAGACAGGTAGCTTCTGGTGAGCTAATGCACCTTGCAGATTTTCCTAATGATGTTGAAGGAACACAAACAACGCGTATTCCTATAATTATGACAGGTAATGATTTTACAAAGTTGTATCAACCTTTAACTAGAACTGGGAGAATGACAACTTTTGATTGGATACCAAGAAAAGAAGAGAAACAACAAATATTACTTAGAATTTTTCCTGAGCTTAATGAAAAAGAGTGTTTTACTTTAGTAGATAAATTTCCCGAACAGCCAGTAGTATTTTTTTCTCAAATGCGATCTAGAGTTATAGATGACAAATTATGGGAAAAAATTTCTCCTTATAAAAAATTAATTTTCAGAAATCTTGTCAATGGTCCACCAATACATATAAGTACAGAAATAAACTTAAAAAAATTAATTGACATAGGTGACAAAATGATGAATGAAATAAACCAAACAAAAAACTATTTAATTTGAAAAAATTCAAACATTTGGGAAGATCACTATGGCTAATGTTTTTACTTTTACGACAACAAAGAATAGATTAGAACTTGTCAAAATTCAGACATCGAGTTTGATTTCAAAGCTTGTTCCAACAGTAACAGAAAAACAAATAGATAAAATAGATAGAATTATTGAAGACAAAGTTATAAAAGTTTTAAGTATTTATGGATTTGATTCTGAAGATTGTTGTCATTTACAACTTAATTTAGAATTTGATTGGGATGAACATTACTTGGAGATAACAAGTGGTAATAAAGAAATTGGGCTTGATGATAGCTGGAAGAATAATATTTGTCCAGAAGTTAGAGATTTTGCTCGTAGTTTTAAAAACATGGCGAGTAAACTACCCATTACTAAAACTGAATATAGAGTTTCTTTTTGCGATGGCGTGGATTATACAAAATATGGTTTTAAGGATGGAACAACAATTAAATGGAATAGAAAAACTGAATTTTTCCAGGAGAAAATAGAAGGACTTTCTGAACTTGAGTTAAAACTGTATGTAGCAGATTAAAGATGAGTGATCACTAAATAGTTTAATTGTTAGCTAATTTGGTATCGGATCAATAATAATGGTATGATAGTATGATGGGCGAACTTATATCCAACATTAAAGAACTTCGTGAGCAAGCAGGACTGAGTCAGACAGACCTGGCTTATATTATTGGAGTTAGCCCTGATACAGTAGCTAATTGGGAATCGGGCAGAAGAGGCTTAGAATCAATTGAACGATTTGTTAGATTGTGCCAGTGTCTTAGATGCGACCCTACTGATTTAATAGAGTACAAAGACAATAACGATGAAAGTGATCTTAAAGACGAGATAAATTTCCTAAAAACAAGAATTGAACGCCGCAAAAATAGCAAAAAAAAGAGTTAACAATGGGTTCTATACCCAATCAAAAGTCCTACTAACCGCCTTCTTCCACAACTTATAACAACCTTCCCTCTCCATCTCATCCATCTTCGCTTCCCAAGTCTGATCCAAAAGCCAATTCTCAGACAACTCCTCCAAACTACTCCAGAAACCAGTCGCCAACACAGCAGCATAAGCTGCCCCTAAAGCAGTAGTTTCTGCTACCTGGGGACGAATCACTGGCACACCTAACACATCGCTTTGAAACTGCATTAGCAGGTTGTTATAAACCATCCCACCATCTACCTTCAAAGCCGTTAAATTTACCTGCGCGTCTTCTCTCATCGCATCTAAAACTTCACGAGTCTGCCATGCAGTTGCTTCCAACACCGCACGGGCAATATGACCTTTATTGGTGTAGCGAGTCATACCCACAATTACACCCCTAGCATCATTGCGCCAATAGGGAGCAAATAACCCAGAAAAAGCAGGGACAAAATAAACACCACCGTTATCTGTAACCGACATTCCGCACCCCCCAGTTTCACAATCGGTAATTTCGGATTTTTGAATACCTTTGATGATAATTTTGATACAAAATTGTTGGAATCTTAGGTGGCGATAGCGAAGCGCTGCTGCAAGCAGTTCGCCAATCTCAAATCCCCAAACGACCATTTTTCCTTGTGTGACAGTTTAGGGTGCGGAAGGTGGGTTGGTAACATCAGTGATATGCAAACCGCCTTCTGTACCACCTGTTAAATGCCAAATCAAAAAGGTGTCAATTGTGCTAAAAAGAGCATTACCATTCTCGGCTGCGGCTTTTAATCCTGTGGACGCAAATATTCCCGCTCTCGCTTTGACGCTACTTTTACAGGGGGATGAGGGTGAGAAATCATCTTTGCCGAAAAGGGAAGTTGGGGTGGTTGGGTAAGAATGGCTGAAAGCCTTATGATCTGTTTCTCTCTTCATTATACATTGCCTAAATTGACTCAAACTAAGCAATGTTTGAAAGGCATAAATACATGAATACTTTACAAAACTTTACGTCGTGCTAAATTTTGCGCGTATCTTGTCTTTACCCCATAATATCGGATACTTCTGTAAAGCGATCGCTAAATCAACTCATAACGATTCTATCCAGTTGTAGCGACGCTGAAAACAAGTACCAGTAGTATGGCCATTGCACTTACTTTGTTTTG
>LJOT01000023.1 GCA_001672075.1 Anabaena sp. CRKS33 | reverse complement strand
AAAATCAATTGCGGTGATTATTGTTGTAGCGAACTCTTGTACCAGCCCAAAGTAACTTTTCCCGCAATGTTTGATAATAGGAATTATTTGCCCGTAAGACAATAAACTTAGCACGACAATCAGCCATTCGGACATCCACACGGTGTCCCGGCCAAATAGAGGTAGATAACACACCATCCATCCATAGTTTGGTACTTAAATCATAATCTCCCAAAGGCCAAATACTGACCACAGAACCGGGAGGTAAGACAAGAGGACGACTGGAAAGACTCATAGGACAAATGGGAGTGATGGTAATCGTTTCCATACCATCATGGATAATTGGTCCACTGGCAGAAACAGTATAACCAGTAGAACCTGTGGGAGTGGAGATAATTAAACCATCCCCTACATATTGATCAACTATCTCACCATCAATTTCCATTTCCAGAATTGAGGTAATCATTCTGTCAGCAGAAGCGGGTTTGACACAAAACTCATTTAGAGCTAAGTAACTCTCGGTAACTGGTTCTAAATTAGAACCAGTCCCTTCATAGACCGCTGCTTGTAACATCATGCGTCGTTGGATAGCATAACGATCTTCTAACAGCCTGTCCCAAACTATTTCTGGATCTTGAAATTCATCTACTGACTCTGTTAAAAACCCCAAATGTCCGCCGACATTGACTCCGAGAATGGGAATACCAGCGGGGGCTAAATGCCTAGCACTGGTTAAAACAGTACCATCACCACCAAGTACCAAGGCCAGATCAATTGATTGATTAGCAGAGGCCAAAAAAACCGGATAGGGGTTATCTTTTGGCCCACTAGGTCCCATCAATACTTGGCAATTACGATTTTCTAGTTGTTTAGCACAGAGTTCAGCCCAGCGTTTACTCTGGGGATCTCGTGCTTTATAAGCAATGATTACCTGCTTGAGTTGCACGCGCTATTACCACTTGAGGAGATTAAACTGCTCCATGTCAACGGTATCACGGTTACGATAAATCGTTAAAACAATCGCCAACCCTACCGCTGCTTCCGCAGCAGCCACGGTAATCACAAAAACTGTGAATACTTGGCCTTTAATTAAGGTTGAATCAAGGAAGTTGGAAAATGCCATTAAATTCAGATTAACGGCATTTAGCAATAATTCAATTGACATGAGTACCCGAACTGCGTTGCGACTGGTAATTAAACCATAAATCCCAATACAGAACAAGGCTGCTGCTAGTAATAAAAAGTATTGAAGTTGCATGATTGTCGGTTGTCAGTGGTCAATTGTCTATTGTCAATTATTAGAACTACTACCAGTGGATATGAGTTCCTTGGGGCGTTCTGGGAGGGTTAAAATTGTTTGCGGTAGGTCAGAGGTTGGTAATTGGTCAGGTAGATATTCTCGTCGTGCCAAAATAATCGCTCCTACCATGGCTATGAGCAAGAGGACGGAAGCTAATTCAAAAGGTAGCAAAAAGTCGCTAAAGAAATGCTCACCTATGACCACGATGGAATTTTGACTGACTTTCCCGTTACTGGAGTTAGCCCAAGGTGTGGCTACTACCATTGTACTTAAAAGAGCAAATAGTCCAAAACTGACTATAGCTGTAAATACTTTTCGTAATCCTGCACTAGGTAATGGTGAAAAATCCTGTCTTTTGTTTACCAACATAATGGCAAACAGAATTAAAACGTTAATTGCACCAACATAAATTAATATTTGTGCTGATGCGACAAAATCACCATTTAGCAATAAGTACATTCCCGCAATGCTGATGAATACACCTCCCAGCAAAAATGCGGAATAAACAATGTTAGAGAATAGCACTACACCTAGCGCTGCTCCAATCATCATTACACCAAGAATGCCAAGTGATACAGACTGTACTCCTTCTGCTAGATTCACTGTTTTTGTCCTTAGTTAGTTGTCAGTTGTCAGTTGTCCGTTGTCAGTTGTCAGTTGTCCGTTGTCCGTTGTAAATTATCTTTCCTAATGACTAAAGACTAATGACTAATTATTTTTCTGTTTCTACTAGGTCTTCTGGACGAGAACCAGCACGGGGGGCATCAGCGGCTACTCCGTGGGGGTCCATTACACCTTTAGGTAGGTAAGCAAGTTCTCGTAATGGTGTCACCATTGGATCGTTTGTAACTTTATAGGGTAAACGTCCCAAGGCTACGCTATCGTAGTTAAGTTCATGACGATCGTAAGTGGCTAATTCATATTCTTCTGTCATGGATAAACAGTTAGTGGGACAGTATTCCACACAGTTACCGCAGAAGATACAAACTCCAAAGTCAATACTGTAGTGTTTGAGCTTTTTCTTTTTGGCTACTTTGTCCATTTCCCAATCAACTACAGGGAGGTTGATAGGACATACACGCACACAGACCTCACAAGCAATACACTTGTCAAATTCATAGTGAATCCGACCACGAAATCTTTCACCAGGAATCAATTTTTCGTAAGGATATTGTACGGTAACAGGTCGCCGTCTCATGTGGTCAAATGTGACGGATAATCCTTGACCAATATAACGACCTGCTTGTACGGCTTCTTTGGCGTAATCACCAACTTGTTTGAGAAAATTGAGCATTGTGTGTCTCTCTTTACAATTTTGGATTTTGGACTTTGGATTTTAGATTTCAGATTCCATCCAAAATCTAAAATCTAAAATTGCCTTACCCACCGAATGCGAAGGGAAAGGCTAGTTTGAAGGCTGCTGTTAAGAGCAGATTTACTAAGCCTACTGGTAAAAGGAATTTCCATCCTAAATCTAGCAATTGGTCAATCCTGACCCGTGGTACTGTCCAACGAATAAGAATAGCAAGAAATACCAGTAAGTAAGCTTTAATGACGGTCATGGCAATGCCTATAACCGCTGTAACTACTTGGATGATAGGATCGCTTTCACTGACTCCTAACCAACTAGTAATCATGTCAAGAGGTATAGGACAATGCCAACCACCAAGGTACAAAATTGCTACTAGTAAGGCAGAAAGTACGAGGTTAATGTAGGAACTGAGGTAAAAAAGCGCGAATTTCATGCCTGAATATTCCGTTTGATACCCAGCTACTAGTTCTTCTTCCGCTTCTGGTAAGTCAAAGGGTAAGCGTTCGCATTCTGCTAGGGCGGCTATCCAAAAAATGATGAAACCTAATGGTTGTCGCCAAATATTCCAGCCGAAAACCCCAAAATTAGATTGTTGATTCACGATGTCAACGGTACTGAGACTATTGGACATCATGGCGATCGCTAGTACACTCAGTGCTAGGGGAATTTCATAACTGATAGACTGCGCTGCTGCTCGTAAACCTCCCAATAAGGCGTATTTATTATTAGAGGCATAACCTGCCATTAATAAACCAATGGGTTGAATACTGGATAATGCAATCCACAAAAATACCCCCATTCCCACATTAGTAATGATGATATTCTGTCCAAATGGCACAATTAAATACGACAGAAATACTGGTAAAACTACAAGAACAGGTCCAAGGGTAAATAGCCAAGGATCTGCCTTAGCGGGGATGATATCTTCTTTAAATACCAGCTTCAGACCATCTGCTACAGGAACTAGCAATCCAAAGGGACCTTGATATTCTGGTCCTATGCGCTGCTGTGCCGCCGCAGAAATTTTTCGTTCTAGCCAGGTGGCAACTAGTACACCTACTGTAGCCCCAATGAGCATCAATACCATTGGTAATGGCATCCATAGGGCTTTGGCCGCTCCTGGGGGTACGCCTAAGTCCTTAACAGATTGAATAAAAGTTCCTTGAAGGTCAATTCCTGGATTCATGTTTGCTGCTCTTGTAAGTCAAGGTGCTGATGAACTATGAATAATGGAATCTCAGTTTCCCATTTTCATCTTTTGTCCTTCAGCTTTAGTAATTATCCCTGCGAGATTTGGATGCCCGATTGAAGTTCAATGTACGGGCGAACGGCAGGAAAGCCCCTGCACCAACTCATGAGTTTAGTATATCCTTGGATGGTTTTTGCCATCAGACACAAGAGACAACTTTTCTCTATGGTTAAGATTAGGAATTGATGATTGGTAACTAGGGAAATGGGTAAAAGTTTACCCATTCACCAGTTAGACAAGACTAAACTGGCCGTTTCCAATCTGGTAACGGTGATTTATCTAAATTGTCTGATTTTCTGCAACAGCCTACTGTTGTCAGCCCGATTTGTAATTTTGGATGATCAGCCCTAATAGAAGATGTGACATTTATCAATCTGTCCACTGGAGGGCATAAATTTAAAATCCAAAATCTAGAGTTGAGTTGTTTGTCAGTTAACGTTGGTCTATGGGAGTGTAAGAGACTTCATGAAGACCATTGTAAACTTGGGTAGGACGGAAAATCCGGTTTTCTATCAGTTGTTCTTTCCAGTGTGCTAACCAACCAGCTACACGAGCGATCGCAAATACTGGTGTAAATAGGTCTGTAGGAATCCCCATTTTCCTATACACTAAACCGGAATAAAAGTCAACATTGGGATAAATCCCTCTGTTACCCAATTTTTCGGAAACTACCCTTTCCATTTCTACGGCAATTTCATAATATTCGTCATACCCGAATTTCTCAAACAACTGCTCTGCCAAGCCTTGTAAGATTGTAGCGCGAGGGTCTTTGACTTTGTACACGCGATGTCCAAAACCCATAATTTTGGCTTTGCGCTGGAGAAGATCATCCACATAAGGGACAACATTTTTTACAGAACCAATGTTTTCTAGCATCTGAATTACTTCTTCATTTGCTCCTCCATGCAATGGTCCGCCTAAAGTACCCACTGCACTAGCAACTACAGCATAGGGATCTGTTAGGGTAGAAGCTGTGACTCTAGCACTAAATGTAGAAGCATTCATTGTATGCTCAACATGAAGAATTAGGCAAACATCAAATATCTTGGCTGCTAAAGGATCAGGTTCTTTCTCATTCAGCATATACAGGAAGTTAGCCGCATAGTCTAAGTCATCCCTGGGTTTAACGGGGTCGTTACCTTCCCGCATTAACTGGAAGGCCGCTACCATTGTAGGAATAGTCGCTATTAACCGGACAGCGGAGTTACGAATATAGACCGGATTATGTAAGTCACGACGAGAATAGAATAAACCTAAAGCAGCAGCAGAAGCTTGAAGAGCATCCATAGGATGACCGCTTTCAGGAAAGCATTTCATCATGTCCCGAATACGGTATTTGATGCGTCTGTGGAAAAGAACTTCATGCTCAAATGCTTTTAGTTCTTCTTTGGTTGGTAACTCACCCCAGATTAAAAGATATGCAGTTTCTAGGAATGTACTTTTTTCCGCTAATTCCTCAATCCTAATACCACGATACTCTAGAATTCCTTTCTGCCCATCTACATGACTTATACTCGATTGGGCTGCGGGAATACCTTCTAAACCAGGCTTGTATTCGCATACCGTCATGGCAACACCATTTACTTTGTAAAATATCTGCTCACGTTAACGCACCAGAGACTATTTTCACTACAAGAGTTGCCGATATTACAACTATTCTATGCGGACCTATCGAACAACTCTTACAGCAGGTACTTGGGTGGTGTCAACCAGAACATTTGACTACGACCCAAAGGAGAACCATCATCTGGTAGTTTTATTCCCATCATACCTGCTTTTTTGAGGATAATCCTCTCTTTTGCTTCTCCCCAAAGGAGAATTTCTGCCCAATGGCTTAAACTAGGCTCATGGCCTACTAATGCTAGTTTGGTTTTCTGGGGATAATTCCTGGGTTTGAGCCATTCTTGCCACCAATTTTGAATATTACCATCAAAGCTAAGATGATGAGATGCTTCTAACTGGGAACTCAGTCCAGTAGCAATGAGTATTTCTGCTGTTTGATAAGCGCGAACTAGGGGACTGGTGAGAATTAAATCAAAATTAAAACCGAGTTTGACTAATCTCTGGGCTATTTTCTCGGTTTTTTCTCTTCCTTCTGGGGTGAGTTGTCGTTTTTCGTCTTTTAGTCCTGGTTGATGTTCTTCTGCGATACCATGACGAATTAAGTATAGTTCCATGTTGTTAGTTGGGCGTTTTTATATTATTTTTTGTTTCGCGCAATCTCTTTTAGAGATCCCGCAGGGTAGACGCAAAGAAGCAAAGGCGCAAAGAAGAGGGTAAAATTAGTAATTCCATAAAATCTTTGGATACCGTGAAAGTCTATTTCTTGTATCTCTAGCTAATTGATCAAATGTTTTACAAATTACTTTGCGTGAGTCTACTACAACTCTATTTAAATACCATTTCAATCTAGTTTTTTCAACCTCGCTAAGAAATTCATCTCTACCTATAACAAGAATACCTTGATATTCTATATTCTCACTTCCAAAAATAGAACGAAATTGACCAGTATTCTTAAAATCATCAATTTTCCAAAACCAATCAATGATTTGACTAAATCCATGTTCAAATCTAGATGACCACTCTGATGTAGTTTTTCCTTTTTTGTTTACAAAAATACTATCTTTTGTTTAATATCTATATCACAAAAATCTAGATATCTCATACTTTAGCCTTTTCTAATAATCCAAATAACATTTCAATCCGTTTGTAATTAACTATATCAATAATAGTTACTTTTTTAGGCTGAACTTCAAAAATGATTCTATATATACCTACCTTGGCAATAAAATCATTATCTGGGCTTGAATTTAGTTGAGAAACTTCAATTTCTGAACAATCAGGTAATTTTTCTAGATAACTAATAGCATGACTAATCTTTTCTTTCTCTTGAGTTTGTAAAGCATCAAGTGCTATTTGTGCGTTATAATCTAAAATTATTTCATTTTTGTTTAGCTGTTGATTTTTAGCTTCAGTAGAAGTATCGTAATACTCATCAGATAAGTGTTGAAGTTCATTGAAAAAATTAGTTCCGCCTTCTTCTTTTTCCACTGCGTGCTTAACTTTTGCCAATATTTCATCTTTTTTTTCTGTTGGTTCATTCTGTAACACAGAAACTAATATTTCTTGAAATTTCTGATTTCTTTGTGCTGTGTTTTCCTGAATATTTTTTGTCATACTAGCCATAATTTGCCTCAAAACAACTGATATTTTTTCAGTTTCAGATATATTATAAGTCCATTCTATCAATAACTCAACAACCAACGTTATAAACGTAGGTAAAACCTGCGAATCTAGATCCTGAATGTACCCGTGAGCCAGTCGGTTGCGCTGTTCAAGACAAGCTTGAATAATATCAAATTCAGAAATTGATAATTCTCCCAAAGAGTACATTGATTTTATTAATTTTATGCATAGTAAACCTTCAATAGTAATTGATACATCAACTGCTCTTTTTCTTAATGCTCCTTCAAAAACACTCCAAAGAAAAAGAAAAGCAGGTTCAATATTATTATTTTCAATCAGCTTGCTAACTTGACTAAAATAGTTAATTAGTTCTTCCCAGGAGGGCAGTTCTTCACAAGTTCCTGGTAATGATTCTGCTTCCATATCTTCAAGTGTCACTAATAAAAAACGCCAGCCCGGATGTCTACTAATTTCTTCCGCTACAGATTGTAAACGCTCAACTGAAACTGGATGAATACTGGTTTTTACTTCAATTATTAAACCTATTAAACCAGATTCATGTTCATTCTTAGTAGCCAGAATATCGGGTTGATAATTATCCAAATCAAAGGGTAATTGATCTGCTTTCGGGTTTTGTATAACAATAAATCCTTGATCACGATACTTTTTGATCAAAGATGCAACTTTCTCATCATGTAAATTTTTAGTATTGTCTATCATAAGTATTTTTCCAATGTTTGAGATTCACTTACTTTGACATAAACACACTCTTGAACGATAATGACACCCTCCCGCAATAATGAAGGTAAATTTGTTATATCAATTGGCTCAAATAAAAACTAACGATGACTCTCTACATCTGATATTAGTCTATCATTTTCATAAACTAACTTATTGAGTGCATCTTTCCCCACTTACTCCTCAAGTCTTGGGTATATGTCAAAATTGTACCAAATTTATACCTGTTTATTGGACAGCAAAAGCCAATTAATTTGCATGGGTTCAGCAGTGCTAAACCCTAAATTAATCAAGTCTTTTAATCCGATTTAAGACTAAATTGGATTATCTCTCGGATTTACCAATCTCAATAATTTCTGTTTGATTTGTGCGTCGAAAACTTCCCATTTCATTTTGGCATAAGCTGAATTTTCATTACTACCTGATAAAAAACCCATGGGAATTTCAAAGCCTCCCGCACCGGTTCTCCCCCCACCAAAAAATCTCCCGGCGCTATCTTGTCCAAAGGCTTCTTTGATAAATTCATCAGGATCTAGGGTCAGTTTTGTCGTCCGCAAAGAACCTATAATTACTTCTAGTTCGTCGTCTTCATCATGAACTATTCCATACACTACCGCAGTATGAACATTTTCTTCCGTAACTAGAAAATCAGCGGCTTGGGGAATTGCGTCCCGATCATCATACCGCAAGTAGCCAACACCAGCTATGGAAAAATTATTTTGAACAATCCGGTTTTTCAGCGATCGCTCAATCACATCCATTACACGCTTAGAACGATTTGCTTGTAAAATGGCATTTAGTAACTGAGCATCATAGAATCTGCTTAAATAACCAGCAGCCATAAAATCTTCTTCTTGGGCTTGCATTAACCTATTAGTATCCGACCTTAATCCGTGCATTAGGGCGGTAGCACATTTAATGTGCTGGTTAATACTATTATCTAAGGTTAATAATCCTGATTGTAAGTATTGAGTAAAAATTGTCGCTGTAGCCCGCACGTAGGGACGAACATCCATAAATTCGGATTTGAGATCCCCCTGCAAGCTATGATGATCTACTAGCACTATTAAGGGAATTCCCGCTTGTTGAATTGCTGGTAATAATTGAGAGGTAGTTCCCTGGTTGTCAATTAACACGAAACCGTGATAACATGACAAATCTTTATTTTTCAGGGTTTGCATTGTCCAGCGTTGAGCAGGTAAATTAGTTAACTTAACTAAAGCAATATTTTCTTGATGGCTTAAAGTTCCTGCGTAAATAATATCACATTTGATATCATACTGTTGGGCAATTAATTGATATGACCAGGCACAAGAAAGAGCGTCAGGATCAGGAAAATCCTGTAAAACCACTAATTGACGTTCATGGCGGTGTCCTAGCAGGGTTTTTTGCAACTCTTCCGATTTCTGAGACGCTAAAGAACTGCCACGCTGAACTAAATAGATACCTCCATCACTATTAGCGGGTGATAAAGATGTCCGGGCTAAAGGTGGGGGTTCAATAACGTCTTTCTCTGTTTCTACTTCCTCTGGATTTGGATCTTTAGCCAATGATAAACTCTCAAATTGAGAAGCTGGATAATTCGCGTACATAAGAAACTGTATTTCTAAGCGTTGAGGGTGATGTTCTTTATACATTTAGATATCATACCAGAGATAATGCGCTACTAAAACTACATTAAAACCGGTTATAATCTAAAGTTAATTGTTGAAACTGTTAATGTCATGACGTTGTTTATTTCTGTGCTGAAAACAAGTTAAGAGGTGCTTATAAATATCAACTATCAACCAAGTCCTTGCTTTTGGCATCTATTCTTAAAACATCCTCTCAAGAAATATGTAAATCTTTATGAAAATTTGGTGATTATCTTGAATATTGATTTGACTTGTGCTAATATCAATATTCTGTGTTCAAATTTGTTTTTCAATTTCTGGGCAGCTTGTCTACTCATAATTTTAACTTATCAGTTAAGAACAAAAGCTCTCTATATCTCTTTTTAAAAGATATAACCCCAGTTCTTGAAAAACAAGTAATTTCCGACGCTGCGGATATAAAAATATCAGCTTATGGCAATTTTACCCTAAGCTGGTTAGCACTAACCCAAAACTGGCAAAAATTCCACTTGTAGCCACTGTTTGAGAGTCAAACAGTTATATCCACAAGTGAATTTCGGCCTGAGTTTTTGTAGTTGATTATATATAATGTCAAAGGCCTATTACGTATTTTTGCCACTCTTGGTGCAGTCCATTTTTCAGATGTTTTGTTACCTCAAAGTAAAGACTGCTATAAGGTTGGCGAGGTAAATGACGCAAAGGCATCCGTGCTTCTTGGGGTGTCCGACTGCCTTTTTTGACATTACAGCACACACAAGCCGCAACGATGTTTTCCCAAGTGTCACCTCCCCCTCGTGATCTCGGTATCACATGATCAAGTGTCAACTTATCCCCTGTGTAACCACAGTATTGACAAGTATGTCCATCACGATGCAGGATATTCCGACGGGTCAAAGGAACTTCCATATAAGGAACACGGACATAGTGGCGCAACCGGATTACGGTTGGCTGCGGAAAGTCCGTGTAAAGGAACTTACCATTGTATTCTAAGCGTTCAGCTTTGCCTTTCATCAACAACACGGTGGCCCGTCGCCAACTTGTGATGTTGAGCGGTTCGTAAGAGGCGTTCAGGACTAAAACCTTCCCCATGAATCTGCGCTCAAGGTATTAGTTTTACATATACTAACACAAATACACTTTCTTGGGGATAGGAAAGGAATTTATACTTTTATTCTCAACTCAGATCCCCGACTTCTTCAAGCAGTAGAGGATCTTGTGGTGACTATTTTCCCAAATTTCAAAAAAATCGCAATAAAGGAGTATTTAGGGGTTGACATTTGATTTTAAATTTGTTATGATGAAACTGATAAGGAAGAACTATCATAAAATAATATTGAAGAAAGATTGTCGAATATGTTGAATATGCGGACACACTAATATTACTCACGCCACCGTCTTGTATAAATTACCGGATAAAAGTTAAACTTCCTGATTAAATTGATATAGCTTCTAGGGGATGGGAGAAGCTTTTCGGTGGTGTGATAGGAGTGGAGTCTAATGTTAAATCGCAAACAAACCCCAATTTTTACTGATCATCAAGAACGTGATGCTTATGCTTGGTTTTCTCAGCGGGCTTGGGTAGAAATTGATTTGGGGGCTTTGTCTAATAATGTCAAGGAGTTGGTAAAGTTTTTATCTCCATGTACTCAACTAATGGCAGTTGTCAAAGCTGATGCCTATGGACATGGAGCAGTAGCAGTTGCTAAAACTGTATTAGAAGCGGGCGCTAATTGGTTGGGTGTAGCGACTGTTCCCGAAGGTATTCAATTACGGGAAGATGGTATTGAAGCCCCGATTTTAATTTTAGGGGCAACCAACACACCAGAACAAATTCAAGCGATCGCTTATTGGCAACTTCAGCCTACACTGTGTAGTCCTAAACAAGCTTTAGAGTTTTCTAACGTATTAGAAAATATTAATTATAATTTACCCTTACCTGTACATATTAAATTGGATACGGGAATGTCTAGATTAGGCACGAATTGGCAAGAAGCAGCAGAGTTTATCCAGTTGGTGCAAGGATTACCCCATTTGTATATTACTAGTATTTATTCTCATCTGGCAACAGCAGATAGTCCTGATACTAGGGTGATGACAGAACAGCATAGACGATTTGAAAAAGTAATAGCACTCATCAAAGCTAAAGGTCTCAAAATTCCTACTTTACATTTAGCTAACTCAGCGGCTACTCTCACAGATGCGGCATTACACTATGATATGGTGCGCGTAGGTTTAGCAATTTATGGGCTGTATCCTGCTATTCACTTACAACATCAAATCAAACTTAAACCTGTTTTACAAGTTAAAGCTAGAGTTACCCAAGTTAAAACTATAACTGCGGGGACTGGAGTTAGTTATGGTCATCATTTTATTGCATCTGAGGAAATGCGGCTGGCAGTGGTTGGTATTGGTTATGCTGATGGTGTACCCCGTAATCTTTCCAATAAGATGCAAGTATTAATCCGTGGACAGCGTGTACCGCAAATTGGCGCAATTACAATGGATCAAATGATGTTAGATGTAAGTTCTATACCTGATTTACAAGAGGGGGAAGTAGTTACATTGTTGGGAGAACAGGGAAAAGAGCAAATATCGGCTGATAATTGGGCAAATTGCCTAAATACTATTTCTTGGGAAATTCTCTGCGGCTTTAAGCATCGTTTACCTCGTGTAACTGTCATATAAATAGGAGTATGGGCATAAATTTTTCACATAGCCCAATTCTGAATTTATCCGAATTTACGGAATTTCTGCAAAAAATTATACTTTTTGTTTGTAGTGTGGGCTTTAGCCCTAATTATCTGATTATGTTTCCGTAGCGTCTCGAAAACAGGACTAAAGTCCTGACTACAGTTGAGGATGTTATGCCACTTGCCTGAGTCCTGTTTATTTTAAAATTTAAATTTTAAATAAATTTAAATTTTTTACCTATTGTCATAAATAATTTGTTATGCTAGAATCATAAAATATCAACGCGGATATGGCGAAATTGGCAGACGCGCTAGATTTAGGTTCTAGTTCCGAAAGGAGTGAAGGTTCAAGTCCTTTTATCCGCACTTTTGATTCCCTATCTTGGTCAGTCCTTTACTAGTATTAATTTTTCTGCTTATCCTGGACTGTGGTTATGTTGCTTATGGCTAATTCTCAGTTGTGAGTGTTTACTACTTCTATGTAAATTAGTTTAACTGACCGTGAAATATTATCAACAACATCCTCATGCCTTTCCTCTTCAATATCTCCAGGACTTGTGGGGAGAAATCCAAGCTTGTCCATATTTTGCTATTAATAACCTTAACCGGGATTTTGTCAATACTAAAGGCTTTTCTGTGGTGTTTCAGCGTCAGGGTTTAGCGGAAGTTATGCAAAAATTTCCCTATTTTAAGCCTTATTTAGATTTAGCACTTTTACCTATTTGTAATGCTTTTTATCTGAATCCTTTATTACTTAAAGCGGGTTCTCGTGTTGACCCCCATATTGATCGATCTTTGCGCTCCTATTGTAAAACTGTTGAACCACCAGCATTTGTAAGCGTTCTTTATGTGCGTGTACCAGAGGATATGCAGGGAGGAGAATTGGTGCTAAAATCTCAAAAACGCCAAGTTGGACAAATTAAACCCCAAACCAATGCTTTAATTTATTTTCAGGGTGATTTAACTCATTCTGTGAATGCTGTTACAACTGCGGGAAATCGCTTAAGTCTTGTTTGTGAACAGTATAGTTTAAATGAAGATGAACTTGAGGAAATACCACATTTTACCTTAGAGTCGAGGGTAAATCAAGGGAATGGCAAAAAACAAAAGAAGTAATTCATAATATCAACAATTTTAAAGATATGAGTATAACAGGCACGAGTTAGTCAATAAACGAACAACTCTAGGCACAGATAACACAGAGAAATGAAGGTTTATTGTCTTTAGTGAGGATAATACCATCAAATTTTGGAACATAGAAACTAGAAGCTTTGTGCAAATCCCGAACTTCTAAAATTTGGTCAGGTTATCCCATATTGCTAAATGTATCTTTCAGAACAGAACGCGCTGCTAAATGATTACGAGTAGAAGTGAGAATTTCCGCTTCTCGTTCTAAACGAGCCACTGTATCCTGTATTTCTAGTAATGCTTGTTGTTCTGGGGCTACACCATAGAGATTACTACCTATCCAATAAGATAATTCTGTGGGTAAATCTGGTAAATCATTGGGTAATTCAATATTTTGTTCTGTTAATTTGGATGAAAGACGAACCACATCCCGTAAAAGTTGTTCTACTTCAGATGCTAAAGGACGTAAATCCTTAGCTGGTGGTTGATCTTCAATCCATTCTACCAGGCCAACACGATAAGGTTTTTCTCTGACATATTCTAAAACACGAAACCTTTGCTGTCCTAAAGCTAATAGTTTCATTCTGTCATCAGGTAGCCGTTGACAATGAAGAATTTCCGCACAACAACCAATGTTAGCAATTGTCCCATTAACTGGGTCAATCATCAATACCCCAAATCGGCGATCGCTCTCCAAAATCGTATTCATCATGATTCGGTAGCGAAATTCAAAGATATGCAAGGGTAATGGTCTGGTAGGAAATAGAACTACTTCAGGTAATGGAAACAGGGGTAGTTCACGAACTGCAATTTTAGAAGAGGATGTCATTGTTAGTTGTTTGAGTATAAATTGTCTGCTTAAAATATTATATTCTTTTCTAATTTTTCCCGACTTGGTTTATATTTTATCATTATGTTTTATGAATCAAAAAACCCTGAGATAAATTTTCTCAGAGCTTACTAAATGTCAGTTGTCAGTTGTGCGTTGTTTTTTCCTTAACCACTGACAACTGACCACTGACCAATGACAAATTTACAATTTGACTTCAATATCCACACCAGAAGGCAAATCTAGCTTCATGAGTGCATCAATAGTTTTAGAAGAAGGCTGATAAATGTCAATAATCCGACGATGGGTACGGGTTTCAAAGTGTTCGCGGGAATCTTTATCTACGTGAGGTGATCTGAGTACGCAATATATCTTTCGTTTTGTTGGTAAAGGAATTGGTCCTATAGCTGTCGCGTTGGTACGGTTAGCGGTGTCTACAATCTTCTCGCAAGATGTATCTAATAAACGTCGGTCAAATGCCTTCAAACGAATTCTAATCTTTTGCTGCTGTAGAGTGGCCATATCAAAGTTTTCCAGGTTCGGTAAATTTTAGACTTTAGATTTTAGATTTTAGATTTTAGATTTTTAGATTTTTAGATGTCATCTCGAATTTAAAATTTAAAATCCAAAATAGTTTTTGGGAATAGAAAGGAGCAGAGATTTTATCATTTATCTCCGCTCCTTTGTCATGAGAGCAAAAAGGTGAGTGTTATTTCAAGATTTTAGCAACAACGCCAGCACCAATCGTCCGGCCGCCTTCACGAATAGCGAAGCGCATACCTTGTTCAATAGCGATCGCATTGATCAATTCTACTGTCATTTTGATCCGGTCTCCGGGCATCACCATTTCGGCCGCATCACCATTATCAGCGGTAAACGCTGTGATTGTACCAGTTACATCAGTTGTCCGCACATAGAACTGAGGACGGTAGCCAGAGAAAAATGGAGTTTTCCGTCCACCTTCTTTTTCAGTTAAAACGTAAACTTCACCTTCAAACTGAGTATGAGGGGTAATTGATTTTGGTTGAGCGATTACCATTCCCCGTTCAATGTCAGCTTTTTGGATACCGCGCAGGAGTACACCCGCATTATCCCCTGCTTGACCTTCATCAAGACTCTTCTTGAACATTTCGATCCCAGTCACGGTAGTAGAGCGAGTATCTCTGATACCTACCAACTCTACGTTATCACCGACTTTGACTTTACCGCGTTCAATCCGACCAGTGGCAACTGTACCACGACCTGTGATGGAGAATACGTCTTCTACCGCCATCAAGAATGGTTTGTCTACAGCTCGCTCAGGGGTGGGGATATAAGAATCTACAGCGTCCATTAATTCGTAGATTTTGTCTACCCAAGGATTTTCACCTCGTTGAGTTTTGGGATTTGCGGTCATTGCTTGGAGAGCTTGTAGACCTGATCCTTTGATAATGGGGATGTCATCACCAGGAAAATCATAGCTGGAAAGCAGTTCTCGTAGTTCTAGTTCTACCAATTCCAGCAATTCTGGGTCATCCATCAAATCTTCTTTGTTCAAGAAGACGACCAGACTAGGAACACCCACCTGTTTTGCCAAGAGAATGTGTTCACGGGTTTGGGGCATAGGACCATCCGTAGCCGCAACTACCAAGATACCTCCATCCATTTGCGCCGCACCTGTGATCATGTTCTTCACATAGTCAGCGTGTCCCGGACAATCTACGTGAGCATAGTGACGACTTTCCGTTTCATACTCAACGTGAGCAGTATTGATGGTAATACCCCGGGCTTTTTCTTCCGGTGCATTATCAATTTGGTCATAACCCTTAGCTACAGCTTGACCCATAGCTGCCAATGTCATAGTAATAGCTGCTGTTAAAGTGGTTTTACCGTGGTCAACGTGGCCAACAGTACCGATATTTATGTGGGGTTTATTTCTTTCAAACTTTGCGCGTGCCATGTATACTAGTTTCCTTTTTTAATTAAGCGTTCCCTTTACTTTTGGCAATGATAGTTTCAGCCACACTCCGAGGTACTTCTTCGTAGTGACTAAACTCCATCGTAAAAATTCCCCGACCTTGGGTTTTTGACCGGATATCAGTAGCATAACCAAACATGGTTGCTAGTGGAACTTTCGATACCACCTTCGCAACCGCATTTTCAGTGCTTTGGCTTTCAATCTGTCCTCTGCGGGAGATTAAGTCACCGATGACAGTTCCCATAAAGTCTTCAGGTACTTCAACTTCAACTTTCATCATCGGCTCTAAGATGACAGGAGAAGCTTTTGTAGCCGCTTCCTTGATTGCCATAGAACCTGCAATTTTGAAAGCCATTTCTGAAGAGTCTACATCGTGGTAAGAACCATGTATTAATGTGGCTTTGACATCAATGAGTGGATATCCAGCTAAAATACCGGATTCACAACATTCTTTCATTCCCTGTTCAGCAGGTCCTATGTACTCTTTGGGTACAATCCCACCGACAATTTTAGAAACAAATACAAAACCTGTACCTGGTTCGCCTGGTTCTAAGTTAATCACTACGTGACCATACTGACCCTTACCACCACTTTGACGGATGAATTTACCATCAACTTTTTCGACGGATTTGCGGATGGTTTCGCGGTAAGCCACTTGGGGCGCACCAACGTTTGCCTCTACTTTAAATTCCCGTAACATCCGGTCTACGAGAATTTCTAGGTGCAATTCTCCCATCCCTGCAATTACCGTTTGGTTAGTTTCAGGGTCAACCCGCACACGGAAGGTGGGATCTTCTTCTGACAGGGATTGTAGTGCTTTGGAAAGCTTGTCCATGTCGTTCTTGGTTTTGGGTTCAACCGCTACCGAGATCACAGGTTCAGGAATAAATAAGGATTCTAGAATTACTGGTGAACCTTCATCACAAAGGGTATCACCTGTCAAAGTATCTTTTAATCCTAAAGCCGCACCTAAATCACCCGCCCGTAGTTCGTCCACGTCTTGTCTATCGTCTGCTTTCATCAGCACTAGCCGAGAAATCCGCTCTTTTTTGTTCTTGCTGGCGTTGAGAATATAACTACCTTTCTTCAACACACCAGAATAAACACGAACGAAGGTGAGGCGACCATAAGGATCAGCCATAATCTTAAATGCCAAGGCTGATAATGGTTCGTTATCATCAGCATGACGTTCTACGGGATCACCGTTGAGCAGTGTTCCTTGAATTGGCGGTACTTCTGTTGGCGCTGGTAGGTAATCTATCACTGCGTCCAACATGAGTTGCACACCTTTATTCTTAAAGGCTGAACCGCACAGCACCGGGACAATTGTCCCTTCAATTGTCCCTTTCCGTAGAGCAGTACGGATTTCCGCTTCTGTCAGTTCTTCACCCTCGAAATACTTGCTCATTAAAGTATCTTCGGTTTCCGCTACTGCTTCTACCAATTTTGTCCGATACTCTGATGCTTTTTCTTGTAATTCCGCTGGAATTTCTGTTTCTTGGATATCAGTTCCTTGATCGTTTGTGTACATATATGCACACATCCGCACCAAGTCTATAATTCCCTTAAATTCAGTTTCACTACCAATGGGCAGTTGAATGGCGATCGCATTGGCTCGTAAGCGATCGCGCATCTGATCATGCACTTTATAGAAGTTCGCACCAGTGCGATCCATCTTGTTAATAAAGGCAATGCGAGGTACTTTATAGCGATCTGCTTGTCGCCATACTGTTTCTGACTGTGGTTGGACACCACCTACGGAACAAAACACAGCGATTACACCATCTAATACTCGCATGGAACGTTCCACTTCAATGGTGAAGTCCACGTGACCCGGAGTATCAATAATGTTAATTTGATGATCTTTCCAACTGGTACTAATTGCAGCCGCAGTTATGGTAATTCCCCGCTCCCGCTCCTGCTCCATCCAGTCTGTTACGGCTGTTCCTTCGTGAACTTCGCCGATTTTATGAATGATCCCAGAGTAAAATAATATTCTCTCTGTCGTCGTTGTTTTTCCCGCATCTATATGCGCCGCAATACCGATATTGCGTACTCTCTCTAGCGGGTTTGTGCGTGCCACTATTACCTCCTATCGTTGTCGCCATGATATCTTGTATATTACTGCTGCTATATAAATCCTAGACCAAGCTAGACATTTACTTCTTACTTCAATGGGAGCATGGGAGCGGTTATCCCTCAGTAAGCTTTCACGCTTTAGCCAAACGCAATATCACTTTTTTGCTCTGAAAAAACTATCACTATAATTGCTTGGTTTTCGCGTCAGCAATAGTTTGATTAAAGACTATGGACTTGCCACGCCCTGCTATCAGATAATTCACATTGTATATGAATTACCGAACAGTAAAGGACGATATATCGCTTTTCTACCTAGTTTAGTAACGATAGTGTGCAAATGCTTTATTTGCTTCTGCCATACGATGCGTTTCTTCCCGCTTACGAATAGCACTGCCCGTTTCATTGGCCGCGTCCATTAACTCATTCGCCAGTCTTCCGGCCATAGTTCTTCCTGGACGTTGACGAGAATACTGTACTAACCAACGTAATGCTAGGGTAGTACCCCTATCTGTCCGCACTTCCATTGGCACTTGGTATGTTGCTCCACCAACTCGGCGAGCTTTTACTTCTACTAATGGTGTCGCATTCCGTACTGCTCTTTCAAAAGTTTCTAAGGGACTTCCACCAGTACGTTCTTCAATAGTTTTCAAAGCGTCATAAACTATTCTTGCGGCAATTGATTTTTTGCCATGACGCATTAGCCGTCGCATCATCATACTGATTAGGCGACTATTGTACACTGAGTCAGGCGGCACTGGCCGCCTTTGACTAACACCACGACGAGACATACTTCATCCTTGAATAGGGAATTTGGCAACGAAATTATATGTTATCAGAACACAGGGGACTAAAAGTGGTTTGATCAGCCGCTTCATTTTCCTGATTTTTTGTTTATGGTTCTATCAGTTTTGACATACCTCCTCTTCCTTTCATGAAAGAGGATTGCTTAACGCTTCATTGGGTTGTGCTATCGAAATAGTCTTATCATCTCCCTCGACGTTCGTTTAAAGTCTCCCAATGCCATAAGGCGACTATTCAAATACAGGATTATTCTCAGACGCTCATGCAACTTGCTTTTTATGCCAGATCCAGAGTTTTGGTTAGGACGATTAACCGTGTTTGACGCGATTAACCGCCTCTTACCTATTTTTTCCCTGCTTTCTGGCGTTTAGTTCCATATTTGGAACGGCCTTGTTTCCTGTCTTTAACTCCGGCTGTATCTAATGTACCACGGATAATATGGTATCTAACTCCTGGCAAGTCTTTCACCCGACCACCGCGAATCATAACTACGGAGTGTTCTTGTAAGTTATGACCGATACCTGGGATGTAAGCTGTCACTTCAAATCCAGAGGTAAGCCTGACCCTTGCCACCTTGCGGAGTGCTGAGTTGGGTTTCTTCGGTGTTGTTGTGTATACTCTGGTGCAAACGCCTCGACGTTGAGGACATTCTTTCAGAGCAGGGGACTTGGTTTTCTGACGCGCTAGTTCGCGCTCACTACGGATTAGCTGCTGTATTGTTGGCATGAGTTACAGCGCGTGAAGCTGCTTTATGATCTAAGTTTTAACAAATCCTGATTATATCATTTTTTCTGATTTTATGTCAATTATTTTGGAAGGGAACAGGGAACAGGTTATAGGGAACAGGGAACAGGGAACAGGGAACAGGGAACAGGGAACAGGTTACAGGTTATAGGGAACAGGTTACAGGTTATAGGGAACAGGTTACAGGTTATAGGGAACAGGTTACAGGTTATAGGGAACAGGGAACAGGGAACAGGGAACAGGGAACAGGGAACAGGGAATAGGGACTAGGTAATTCTTAATAACTAACAACTGACTACTAACAACTGACAACTAACAACTAACAACTGACAACTGACTACTAACCAATAGAGAAAGAATTACCACAACTACATCTGGATATTGCTTGGGGGTTATGAAAGCGAAAACCACCACCCATCAAATCTTCTGCATAATCTAGTGACAAGCCATTAATGTAATTTAGGCTTTCTGGGTCTATAACTAGACGAATATCATTAAACTCTACAATCTGGTCTGTGGCCTGTACAGTTGTATCAAAACCTAAATCGTAAAACCAGTCAGCACAGCCACCAGATTTCACCCGCAAACGAAATAAAATATTTGATGGCTGTTTGGATTTTAAGCGCCTAATTTCATTAATGGCTGCTGAACTTAAATTGATCATGGAATTTTTTTATTGGTCAGTAATCAAAAAGAAAAAAATCTCCCCTGTCTATTCCCTTATATCTATTGTCTATTTTTCACGTGCATAGTCATCTTGATAGCGAATAATATCATCTTCTCCTAAATATTCGCCATTTTGGACTTCAATCAAAATCAAGGGAATCACGCCGGGATTTTCTAAGCGATGAGTTGTACATTGGGGAACATAGGTTGATTGATTATTGCTTAATAATATCTCGTGATCGCCACAAACTACTTTGGCTGTACCTGAAACAACTATCCAATGTTCACTACGGTGGTGGTGCATTTGTAAACTCAGGCGATGACCTGGTTTTACTTCAATACGCTTAATTTTATATCCGCGACCCTCTTCCAAGACTGTGAAAGACCCCCAAGGACGTAATTCACCTGCAGCAATGCCTCTCGAATTAATTGTTGGTTGTAAAGTCAGTGTATTCGTGGGGACAGTTTCTGATAATTTAGCCATAATTACCTCGTTTGGAGACATAATAAACCCGTTTTTAGCTTTAACAGTTGATGATAAAGGGGGCGAAATTCGGCCACTTTGATTAAGATAGCAAAAGTCAACACTGGCTGGTAAAATGATAATCTCCAAATTCTATGTCTACATAAAATCTTTATCGAAAACACGACTTAGGGTAAGATGTGGATAAAATCGCCGACTTCTTCTTTGAAGGCTTCAAGATATTATATAGCCATTTCTATTCAAGTGAGGTACAATCAGTAATAATTGAACGCAGATGGACGCGGATAAACACAGATAGTTTTGTACTTCTTTAGACTGGGAAACACTATTTCTTTTTTGTGTTTTGGGTAAGTCCTGATTTTGATTCTAGGAAAATTCCAATACCGTTGTGAACACGGGCTGCTGTATTAGGAGAACGATCCAGCAATTGACCACCTAAATAAAGACTTGTGGAACTACCACCGTCTAAATTTAAAGCGTTGATACAACCCATTGTTTGCATTAATTTGGCTTGTTCTTCTAAGGTTGGACCTCCACCACCAGCGCGATTATGTACGGCAGCAATCATTAAGTTGCCTGTATTAAGGGTACAAATACTGCTACGAACTGCTTGACTGTTCATAAAAGCAGAACCGAATTTCTCGGCTTCTCCGTTGAGGACTATTTGCCGATTTTCTAGTAATAGGGGTCCTGCACCGATAATATGGGGATAACGACTAAATTCGGGTGTGGTGGTGCTGTTGGTAATGTTAATTTTTGTGCCAATGGGTAATTTTGGTGTCTCATTACGGAAAATCAGCAGATAACCATTTTTGGGAATAGGAATAGCATTTATACCAGTTTTACCCCCTGGTAGCTGGTTCGTTACTTGATTGTTTTCCACGACAATTATATTTTCATTCTCAGTTAAGGGTGTATAAGTATCTCCCCATAAAGATGTGTAACGCAAAATACCATTCTGTACATAACCAGTATTGAGTAAAATAATAGGTAAGTTTTGATTATTGTTGCTAGTTAAGGTTTCTGTGAGGGTGAGCCGACCAAAATAGAATTGTCCTTTATTATTCCAAGCTATTGCTCCCCGGTTCAGAATTGGTCCTGATATCCACTGATTATCTCGTCTAATTGCCCCTAATGGTAATTTATTATTGCGGTTAAAATAACCACCATTGATTGCGGCTACTGCTAAGTAATTTTGAGCAGTTTGGATTAAAGGGGCAGTACCAGTTAATGTTTGCACGTTGGTTAATATAGGTCTAATGCTTAATCCTACAGTGCGAGGATTAATATCTAACCAAACCACAGGAAAGCGGTCTGTTCCTAAAGTTACTAGCCGCTGTCGCCATTGTAACCCCTGCGCCCAGGTAATATTTTTTTCGACCATTGCATCAGGTTGAATATCAATTACTAGGCGATTTGGCTGGGATAGAGTGCTAATTTGTACAGACTTTCCAAAGGGAACGCTCAATCTGATAATTGTTTGATTATTGACAGTTTCTATCTTTTGAATGGGTGATTCTGTGCTTTGTGCTATGGGTAGTTTAGGGTTATAAACTGCGAGTAAAGCCGCATCAGCAATAGTATCTAAAGTGACAGTCCATTCCCGGTTGGCCGGTGTGGTAGATTTGGGGATAATTTCATCAGGATCTACTACTTTTTTGACTGGTAACTCTTGTCTAATTTGCCAAAAAGTCGCACTGTCCAAGTCTAGTACAATCCGATCCCCTTTTGGTTGTTTACCAAGACGAATATTTCTCAGTTGGGAAGGGGCAGCGGCAATTACTAATGTGTTACCATTAGCTTTAATTTGCCATTTTGCTGTTTGAGCTAATTTACTTATATCTAAGTAGCGATATCCACCGCTTAGTTTAGTGTTAAGAGTTATGGGATTTGTCAAGCTAGAAAACCACTGTATTGGCTGTTTACTAGGATTGCTACTACTGAGTAAATCTATGCCCATTAATTGCTTAACTGCGCCATCACTGATATAAGTTTGATTTCCTGTTGGTTGTAACCATGCTCCTGGTAAGGTTCGGCCATTGATAGTAATTTGATTACCAGCACTAACAGTAGTGGGAACGGAATTTGGTATTCTAGGAATATTTTGGGCGAGTGCGCCATAATTAGCAGTTAAAGACAGCGCTACTGACAGCAGTGGTGACAGAGAATTGAGAATTTTCCAGATCATTGTGTTTTTTGATCAAGTTATTATGCAAAAACCAGCCTAAGAAAAATTTATCAGAAATTTAAAAAAATAATTACCTTTTTTAGAAATAATCATGATAATATATATATTGGGTTTTTGTCTCTTATCAAGAGTAGCAAACAGTTGTCACACCAAAAATACTAGGGATAACTGCTTTAAATAATACACACTGCTTAGAGACTATGATCATAGTCTTGGAGATTAAATCTAAAATTCCCACAGCTCTAAAATTTTGGATTAGGGTAATTTTTTTTAGAGTGCATAAACAAATAAAAAATAGAGTAGGCACTGATAACACAGCTTTGGCTAAATGTCAAGCTAAGGCTAAAATTGTTATCCCTAAATTTTGGTAATTATGTATTTTTATCGAGTGCCAATAAATGAGAAAATTTCCCTATAGCAGTAGTAACAACGTCTGTACCTCAACATTTCAGGAATAAAGTATGAGTCATCAATCAAATCAGGGTCAGCAAACTACAATGTCAGATATCAATTGTCAAGATACTTATTTAGGACAAAAGTGGTTAGTAGAAGAAAGGGATGCTTGTGGAGTAGGGTTTATTACCCATCGTCAGAATATAGCTAGTCATGAAATTTTGGACAAGGCTTTAAGTGCTTTAACTTGCTTGGAACATAGGGGAGGTTGTAGCGCTGACCAAGATTCTGGTGACGGTGCGGGAATATTAACAGCAATTCCTTGGGAATTATTAGCACAAGATAACAGTCACGGAATTGATTTTGCTAATGTGAGTCATAAGGCGGTGGGAATGATATTCTTGCCCCAAGACTCAGAATCCGCCCAAATTGCTAAAAACGCATTTGAGCAAATAGCAGCAGAGGAGAAATTGACTGTACTGGGCTGGCGAGTAGTTCCGGTGCGTTCAGAGGTGTTAGGTGTACAGGCTAGGGAAAATCAACCTCGTATAGAACAGGTTATAATTTCTTGCGCTGATAAAAGCGGTGATGAATTGGAAAGAGAACTGTATATTGCGAGTAAACGCATTATGCAAGCGGGAAGGAGAATTTCTGAGGATTTCTATGTATGTTCTTTCTCTAGTCGCACCATTGTTTATAAAGGCATGGTACGTTCGGCTGTATTGGGGGATTTTTACGAGGATCTCAAGCATCCTGCTTTTAAAGTATCATTTGCGGTATACCATCGCCGGTTTAGTACCAATACCATGCCAAAATGGCCTTTAGCTCAACCCATGCGGTTATTAGGTCACAATGGAGAAATTAATACCCTGTTGGGGAATATTAATTGGATGATGGCACGGGAAGCGACTTTAAGTCATCCAATTTGGGAAGATCGTTTTGATGAACTCAAGCCACTGGTAAACACTGATAATAGTGATTCTGCTACTTTAGACAATGTATTAGAGTTACTGGTACGTTCGGGACGTAGCCCCTTAGAAGGGTTAATGATGATGGTTCCCGAAGCCTACAAAAATCAACCTGCTTTAGCCGAATATCCAGAAATTGTAGATTTTTATGAATATTACAGCGGTTTGCAGGAAGCATGGGATGGACCAGCACTGTTAGTATTTAGTGATGGAAAGAAGGTAGGTGCAACATTAGATCGCAATGGTTTACGACCTGCGCGTTATGTCATTACCAAAGATGATTATATCGTTGTGGCTTCGGAAGCGGGAGTGGTGGATTTCCCAGAAGAGAATATTCTGGAAAAGGGTAGACTAGGACCGGGACAAATGATTGCGGTAGATTTAAATACCCAGGAAATCCTGAAAAATTGGCAGATTAAACAGCGTATTGCGAAACAGTATCCTTATGGAGAATGGTTGCGAAAATATCGATTGGAATTGAATTGCTTAGTTAAGGGTGAATCAGTTAATGGTAATGGACATCATAGTCTAAATGGCAATGGTGCTGATCATATATCCGAACAAGGGCAGACTAGCAGGAAAATTGATACACAAGTCCTATTACAACAGCAAATCGCTTTTGGCTACACTATAGAAGATGTGGAAATGGTAATTCACCCCATGGCCAGCACTGGTGCGGAAGCGACTTTCTGTATGGGTGATGATACTCCATTGGCTGTGCTTTCAGACAAACCCCATTTACTGTATGACTATTTTAAACAACGTTTTGCCCAAGTGACTAATCCAGCTATTGACCCTTTGCGGGAAAAACTGGTCATGTCCTTGACGGTGGAACTGGGGGAAAGGGGGAATTTATTAGAACCTAAGCCGGAGTACGCTCGTAAGCTCAAATTGGAATCGCCTGTACTCACTCAAGCAGAATTAGAAGCAATTAAATTGTCAGGATTTGCCACGGCTGAGTTGTCAACTTTATTTCCCATATCTACAGGACCAGATGGTTTGCAGTCCGCTGTGGAATCTTTGCAAAAACAAGCAGCGGAATCTGTACGGGCTGGGGCGAAGATATTAATATTAAGCGATCGCACTGGTACGGGTATTGCTGCGGAATATACTTATATTCCCCCGTTATTAGCTATTGGTGCGGTTCACCATTATTTAATCAGCGCTGGGTTGCGAATGAAAACATCCTTAATTGTGGATACCGCCCAGTGTTGGAGTACCCATCATTTTGCTTGTCTGTTGGGTTATGGTGCGGGTGCTATTTGTCCCTATATGGCCTTAGATACTGTCAGTGCTTGGTGGGATGATCCTAAAACCCAGCAGTTTATGACTAGGGGCAAAATTGCTACTGTGACCTGGGAAAAAGCTATAGAAAATTATCGCCAAGCTATAGAATCGGGGTTGTTGAAAATTCTCTCGAAAATGGGAATTTCCCTGCTTTCTAGCTATCAAGCAGCACAAATATTTGAAGCAATTGGTATTGGTGGTGATTTGTTGGCTTTGGGTTTTCGGGGAACAACTTCCCGCATTGGTGGTTTAAGTGTGAGTGAATTAGCTCAAGAAGTTTTATCTTTGCACAGTAAGGCTTTCCCTGAATTGACAGCGAATAAGTTAGAAAATTTAGGTTTTGTTCAATACCGTCCCAGTGGGGAATACCACAGTAATAACCCAGAGTTAGCTAAGGCTCTACATAAGGCAGTTAATGGTAAGCAATATGACCATTATCAAGTGTATAAACAGCATCTTAAAGGTAGACCTGTGACAGCACTGCGTGATTTATTGGATTTCCAAAGTGAACGGACACCAATTCCTTTGTCAGAAGTAGAGTCGGTTAATGATATTGTCCAGCGTTTTTGTACCGGGGGGATGTCTTTAGGGGCTTTGTCCCGAGAAGCACATGAAACTTTAGCGATCGCTATGAATCGCATTGGTGGTAAATCTAATTCTGGTGAAGGTGGAGAAGATCCGGTTCGTTACAACGCTTTGAATGATGTTGATACTGCTGGTAAATCTCCTACTTTTCCCCATTTGCATGGGTTAAGAAATGGTGATACCGCTGCAAGTGCCATTAGACAAGTTGCGTCAGGGCGGTTTGGCGTTACGCCCCAATATCTAGCCACAGCTAAACAAATTGAAATTAAAATCGCTCAAGGTGCAAAACCAGGAGAAGGTGGACAGTTACCAGGACCCAAGGTTAGTCCCTATATTGCCATGTTACGGCGTTCTAAACCCGGTGTAACTTTGATTTCTCCACCACCCCACCATGATATTTACTCTATCGAAGATTTAGCACAGTTGATTTTTGATTTGCACCAAATTAACCCTAAAGCCCAAGTTTCAGTAAAATTAGTCGCAGAAATCGGTATTGGCACAATTGCTGCGGGTGTAGCTAAGGCTAATGCTGATATTATCCAAATTTCAGGCCATGATGGCGGTACCGGTGCATCACCTCTTTCTTCTATTAAACACGCTGGCACTCCTTGGGAATTGGGTTTAACAGAAGTACATCGAGTCCTAATGGAACATAGGTTACGCGATCGCGTTATCTTGCGTGTGGATGGTGGCTTAAAAAGTGGCTGGGATGTATTAATTGGTGCTTTAATGGGTGCTGAAGAATTTGGGTTTGGTTCAATAGCTATGATTGCGGAAGGCTGCATTATGGCGCGAATTTGCCACACTAACAACTGTCCTGTGGGTGTAGCTTCTCAGAAGGAGGAACTGCGGAAGCGGTTTACAGGAGTTCCCGAAAACGTTGTCAACTTCTTCTATTTTGTTGCGGAGGAAGTGCGGAGTCTGTTGGCTAAATTGGGATATCGTTCCTTATCAGAGGTAATTGGTCGCGCTGATTTATTAACAGTACGCTCTGATGTAAAACTTAATAAAACCCAATCCGTGAACTTAGATTGTTTAACTAAGCTACCAGATACAAAAGTTAATCGTAGTTGGTTAGTACATGAAAAAGTTCATAGTAATGGACCCGTATTAGATGATCAAATACTAGCTGACGCGGATATTTGCCAAGGAATCCAGGAACAAGGGACAGTTAGTAAAACCTACGCCGTTGTTAATACCGATAGAACCGTCGGGACGCGGTTAACAGGAGTAATAGCTTCAAAATATGGTGACAACGGCTTTAAAGGACAAATTAACCTAAAATTCCAAGGGAGTGTAGGGCAAAGCTTCGGCGCGTTTAATCTTGATGGTGTGATTTTAAGCTTAGAGGGTGAAGCTAACGACTATGTAGGGAAGGGAATGAATGGTGGGGAAATTATCATTAAACCCCCAGTAAATGCAACTTACAACCCAGCGGAAAACGTAATAGTCGGCAACACTTGCCTTTATGGTGCTACTGGTGGTAGATTATTTGCCAATGGTTTAGCAGGAGAACGGTTTGCAGTACGGAACTCAAAAGGTATAGCCGTGATTGAAGGCGCTGGTGATCACTGCTGCGAGTACATGACAGGTGGAGTAATAGTCGTCCTGGGTAAAGCAGGCCGGAACGTTGGTGCTGGAATGACTGGTGGTTTGGCTTATTTCCTGGATGAAGTCGGTAATTTCCCAGATTTCGTAAATCATGCTATTGTTAAAATCCAGCGGGTTGCCAGTGAAGCAGGTGAAAAACAATTGTATGAATTAATTAAAGCTCACGCTGATAAAACTGGTTCACCCAAAGCCTTAGAAATTATCGCTAATTGGCCGGAGTATTTACCCAAATTCTGGCAGTTAGTACCACCATCTGAAGCTGATAGTCCAGAGGCTAAAGTGGCAGAAAAACAATTAAGTTCTGTGTAATTTGTCTGAATCAGGATGTTCAGGATTTGAGGATTTACAGGATTTAATTAAATACTTTATCCTGTT
>LJOT01001000.1 GCA_001672075.1 Anabaena sp. CRKS33 | reverse complement strand
GAGCGCGGCAATTCATTTAATGAGGGCCGCTCGGCCGATAGTCGTTGGCCGACATCGCGAATGCTAAAGCCCAGGCAGGACGTTGATCCGGTTTTTACTGAGACACCGGAGATCTCAACGGCAGTCTCTGGAGCATTCGCACTTCGCAGCAATGTTCCAAAAAGCCGCACTGCGCCGCGCTGCTGAATATTGGCGATGAATGAGCCATCTTAACCAAACCGGAAGCACAATTACCTTACACCATCCG
>LJOT01000244.1 GCA_001672075.1 Anabaena sp. CRKS33 | reverse complement strand
AACTAATAAGTAATAATTTGTCGTTCTAATTGCAGTAAAGCTTCCACACGGGCTTCGGTTGCTGGGTGACTAGAGAATAAATTTCCCAAAAACTGCCCAGAAATAGGATGAATAATTAATAATGGTTCAAAAGCTGGATTAGCATTCAAAGGCATTTGTCTAGCTGTAGATTCTAACCTTTGCAAAGCCCTAGCTAATGCGCGAGGATTACCTGTTAATTTTGCAGCACCAGCATCAGCAGAAAATTCTCTGGTGCGGGAAATTGCTAACTGAATCACCGTAGCGGCTAGGGGGGCAAATATGACGGTTGCTAATACACCCAAAGCATTTCCACCTCTTTCGTTGTCTCGTGAACCACCACCAAACCACATACTATAACTCAGCATTTGCGCCAGGAAGGAAACAGCCCCAGCGACGGTAGCAGCCACCGCTTGCGTTAAGGTATCACGATTGATAATATGAGTTAGTTCGTGGGCAATTACCCCTTCTAGTTCATCTTCTGGTAAAATATCTAAAATACCTGCGGTAACGGCCACAGCCGCGTGTTCGGGATCTCTTCCCGTCGCAAAAGCGTTAGCTGTTGGACTAGGAACAATGTACAATCCTGGCATGGGTATATTAGCACGTTTAGATAATTTTTCAACGATGCGATATAGTCCCGGCGCTTCCGCCGCGCTGACAGGTTGGGCGTTATATACTGCTAAAGCAATCTTATCTGATTGATACCAAGAGAATAAATTAGTCGCTGCTGCTAACCCAATTCCTATAACTAAGCCCCCTGTACCACCAATTACCCAATAACTAATTGCTATCAATAAGCCACTGAGGGTAGCGAGTAAAATAGCAGTTTTGAGTTGATTTCCCATTTTGATAACTCTCCTACTTATGCTGTATTAATTTTTGTAACTTTGCCTGGACAACAGCATCTTTTTAGCCACTCCTTGATTGTATCAAGTTCAATTTTCAGGTACAGTGATGAAAACCTGTCACGAGGGTACGGTTTTCCGTTGGTTGCCGATTTAATAAAAGATGAAAAAAGACTAAAAAAGACTAATAAGTAGGTGAACGGAAAAAAACCGACATAAGTAACGAAAAGTAAAGTTGCCCAAAACCTCTTCCCTGTTCCCTGTTCCCAGTTAAGAGTTCCCTTGTCATAACGACAATTTTTAACGCCAATCTACTTAACAATTATTAATAATGTTACAACAGGTAGAAATTCGTATTCCCATTGCCATTAGTCTGGGAGCAATAGCTGGGGCTTTAAGTCGCTATTATTTAACTTTGTGGTTGACAAATCGCTTGGGTTTTGGTTTCCCCTATGGAACTTTTTTGATTAATATTAGCGGTTGTTTAATCATGGGGTTTTTCGCCAATTTAGCTATGGAAAAAACAGCGCTGATTTCTCCAGAAGTTAAGTTAATTGTTGCTACAGGATTTTTAGGTGCATATACTACTTTTTCTACTTTTGGTTTAGATACGGTTGGTTTGTTGCAACGTGGTAATTGGTTGGCTGCTACTGGTTATTTTTTTGGTAGTACAATTTTGGGAGTTATCAGTGTTCAATTAGGAATGATTATTGCGAGAATTTTTAATTGAAAGTTTTTAATTGAAAGTTCTGATTTTACACCAATGATCCCCCGGATTACAGCAAGTTCAGATTGAGTAAGGTACACCTTATGCGGGCAAGATGCCCGCACCACAAGAGTTTTATCATTAATATCTGTACCTTGTGAATACCGGGAACTGCTGTAATTTACCGGAGAGATCATGTTTATATAGGTAAATGAATGATTTTTTTCTCACCCAGAGGCGCAGAGGCGCGAAGAGAAATTATTGATTTGAATTGATTTGAATTGATTTGAATTGATTTGAATTGATTTGAATTGATTTGAATTGATTTGAATTGATTTGAAGTCTAGCCCACAGCATTAGGTAATGGTTTTCTGGGTGTCGCTAGTTGTAGGATGATATCTAGCAACCAAGGGGCAAGACGTTGACATAATACGGCTAAATGAGATTGCCATCCGACTAGGATTTCTGGTGTATCTTTTTCTATTCCAATTACGAGGGCTTGGGCGACTTGTTCGGGTGTCATGGGAATCACTCCGCGAAATGATTTCAAGTCGCGCACCATGTCTGTTTCGGTGAGGGAAGGGAGTAAAGCAATTACGCGGATATTGTGTTGGGCCAGTTCTTGACGTAAGGCCTGGGTAAATCCAACAATGGCAAATTTAGTGGCGGAATAGGTGGCCATTGTCGGTGCGGCAACTTTTCCCATTAAACTGGAGACGTTGACAATGATCCCCTTTTTTTGACTAACCATGCGTTTGGCTATTAAGCTGGTTAGGGTATACATTCCCAACAAATTGACGGAGAGTTCTTCTTGCAGTTGGGGAAGTTTTGATTGCAGAAATGAGTTTTGATGGGCAACTCCAGCACAATTTACAAGTAGATGAATCGGTCCATAACTGCGCCAAAGTTGGGCTACGGCTATATTGACATAAATTGATTGAGTTAAGTCTAAGGCCATGATTGTAGTTTCTACGCCCAAAGCTTCGATTTGGGCGGCTACTTCGGCTAACTTTTGCCGATCGCGTGCTACTAATATTAACCTTTTCATGCCTTGTTTGGCTAATTCTAAGGCGATCGCTCGACCAATGCCACGGGAAGCTCCGGTAATTAGTGCAACTTTTCCTTGAATCTTCATCGCTTTTCAACTCCAAATTTTTCATGCCTCGTCTTCATGTGTTGCGTTTTTGGCAATCAACAGGTAGGACGATTGATGAACGGTAAACAAAAATCAAACCTAAAGTGACAGGAATTAGGCCATTGCAAATATTTTTCATCCTCCGTTGTTGAACGGCAATTTTTACTAATGACTAATGGCCAATCACCAATGACCAAGTAAAAGACTTTTGGCAGGATAGATAAAGCTCATTGATTTTACCTCTCTAAATGATCCGAGCATTCACCAGCGCTGTCGTACTCACACACATTAGCAACAAAATCAAGTTATTGCAATATTTTTTAATCAGGATTTCTGATTAATCGTTTTCGTATATTATATATATCTGGATTTTAATTTATATAAGTTTTTATTAATAGTGAGCAATTAATATCTTGATCCCCTTACAATTTCTAAATTTCTGTGACAATGAATACATTTTTAAACTTATTCAAGACAACATATTCTGCTGAATTTGTCGTGTATTGGTGATAATCTTCAGTAAAAAGGCACTAATTTATAAAAATAAGACAATAATTATTAAATCTTGTGGGGTGGGCATCTTGCCCGCCAGATTTATACAAATTAAATACACAACAGCTTAAAATCTCAAATTGTTTGCCTAAGTCCTGCTAATAATTCGCTTTCTTAATTCATCAGCTATTAATATCAACGGTGGACAAATCAATAAAATTAGCAAATAGGATGGTTTTAAAGCTGCTGTCGAGAAGATGATTTGCAAAGTAGGAGAATAAATAATAGAGAGAATTAGAAACCATTCCACCGCAATACCTGCCCAAATCAGACGGTTAGTAAAAAACCCCAAACGCAAAATCGAAAACCGTTCCGAACGACAGGCAAAAACATTACCATCTTGACAAGCCACAATTACAGCTAAAGTCATTGTTGTTGCTTGATGATAAATGGCCATTGTAGCAGCATTAGCTGAGTGCGATAAAATACTGGTGCTAAGGGCCTGTAATTGGGTGATATTATAACCATTTGTCCACCAAACAAAGAAAAATCCCCCCATACCTGCCAAACCTTCCAGCAGTCCTAAAAAGCAGTAAGCACGTAACAATAAAGGTAAATCTAAGAGTGGTTGGGATTTTTTGCGGGATGGTAACTCCATTGAACCAGCTTCCGGTTTTTCTGCCCCTAATGCTAGTGCGGGCAGCATATCTGTACCTAAGTCAATGGCTAATATCTGCAAAATCACCAAAGCTGGAGGTATTTTCAAAAACACCATTGCCAGGAAAGGCAAAAACTCCGCCATATTGGAAGCGAGAATATAAGTCATGAATTTGCGGATGTTTTGATACACAGACCGACCCTGTTCAACGGCAGCGACAATGGTGGCAAAATTATCATCTATGAGAACAATATCCGCAGCTTCACGGGCAACATCAGTCCCGCTAATTCCCATAGCAATGCCGATATTAGCAGCGCGTAAGGCGGGGGCATCATTGACACCATCACCAGTGACAGCGACGACATGACCAAGGGTTTTATATGCTTCCACTAATCTGAGTTTCTGTTCTGGCATGACCCTGGCAAATACTAACCCGGTTTTGTGCTTGTGGAGGATTTGCCGCAATTGGGTATCAGAAAGATGTCCCAATTGTTCACCGGTGATGATTCTGGGTTTACCGTTGGCTAAACCAATACGTTGTGCGATCGCAGCCGCTGTCAAGCCATAATCACCCGTAATCATAGTAACTTGAATGCCGGCACGATGACAAAGAGCGATCGCATCAGCAACTTCTGGACGGGCTGGATCAATCATCGCCACCAAGCCCAAAAAAGTCAAATCCTGTTCTAACAAATTATCATCTAAGTGATTTAATTCCGCCCCACCTTGCCTAGTAGCCACCCCTAAAACACGATAACCTTGACTAGCCAATTGATCATTAGCCGCGACAACTTCCTCCCGCTGGGCTGGGGTCAATTCCAGCCTTTCCCCTGAATGCCATAAATACTGCGAATGTTGCAATACATCTAAAGTTGACCCCTTCGTAAAAATCAAATACTGGGAATTTTCCCTATCATCTAACTGCAAATTTCCTTCTAATAAAACCGTCATCATTCGTCGGTGAGAATCAAAAGGAATTTCCCGAACCCTTGGGGCTTGGTGTTGCAACTCCTCCAACTTCAACCCCGCCTTAATAGCAGCCACCAATAACGCCCCTTCTGTCGGATCACCCAATACTTGCCATTGATGAGAATTAGGGGGATGATTCAACCGCGCATTAGAACAAAGTGCCGCACCAGCCAACATTAACCGCACCTCATTTCTCTGCGTCCTCTGCGCCTCTGTGGTTCGTAACTCTTCCGTAAGAATTTCCACTTTTCCCTTGGGTTCATAACCCACCCCAGTCACATTAATATTAGTATTGGGAATCCACAATTGGCGGACAGTCATTTCATTTTTAGTCAAAGTCCCAGTTTTGTCAGTGCAAATCACGGTAACGGCACTCAGAGTTTCCACCGCTGACAACCGCCGCACCAAAGCATTTTGTTTAGCCATGCGTTTGACACCAATAGCTAAGGCCAGACTGACAGTAGGTAATAAACCTTCGGGAACAAAAGCCACAATAATGCCAATGGCAAAAATGAAACTTTCTTTAAGTTGCATTCCTACCAGCAACTTAGTTAATAAAAATATCACCACCCCCATACTCAAAGCAATGATCGTAATGATGTGAACTACTCTGGAAATTTGCACTTCTAAAGTGCTGGCTTCCCGCTTCACATTGGCTGTAAGATGGGCAACTTGACCAAATTCCGTATGTGTGCCTGTGGCATAGACTACCGCCAAACCCCGACCGGCGGCCACGGTAGAACCGGCAAATACTAAGTTACTAGCTTCTGAAGCATGGATATTGGCGGCGGTAACGGGTTCGCTAATGCGGGGAACGGGCAAAGATTCCCCTGTGAGTACGGAAACATCTACATATAAAGATTGACTTTGAATAATTCTGGCATCAGCGGATATTTTATCACCTTCTTCTAACTGCATGACATCGCCGCTAACTAATTCACGGGCAGCAATTATAGATAATTTTCCGTCCC
>LJOT01000532.1 GCA_001672075.1 Anabaena sp. CRKS33 | reverse complement strand
GCATTATTGATATAAGATTCTGTTTCCCAAGTTAAAGGGACAAGGGGTACAGATTTGACAAAACCTAAAGGACGGGGAAGATATAGGGTATTTTTTGTGTTTTGATAACAAAGGAATGGACCAACTATATTAAATCTTTCTTTTCCTAATAAACCCCTAAATGCACCAGCTATAGTATGACCATTAGGAGGAAATATACTACCAGCCCATGCCCTTTCCTGTGGTGAAAATGGTTTAGCATCTCTTAACATTAATATATCTAATGGTGTGAGTTTGTACCAATTCATTAATTCTCACCTCTTACTTTTATATCACGGTTACGTTTGACAAATGCCGCTAGTTTTAGCCAACTTTGAATTTCATTATCTAAACTTTCCGAATAACCCACGCAGATCGGTTTTGTCTCTGTAGACGGGATTTCTGATTGCTGATTAGATTTATCACAAACTGTCAAAGAAGTAATAAACAATGCTGTTAAAAAGTTTGCTAACTGTTTTTGAAAATCTGTTTTTAACTTTGAATTTTCATCATTTTGGAATTGATCTCGGCGATCGCAAAATGCCTTTGTCCAAGGTACAATAGCTTCTAAACTCGGTGCAGGGTGTTGACTCCATAAACTCGCAGCTTGTTCAAATATCGCACTTTCTAAATCATTTGTGATTAATTGCTGCCATTCAGAAAAAACATCGAATTTAGCAGTGGATTTTAAGGTATTTCCGTTTCCGTAAAGTACCCGCACTTGTACAGCGTCTTTTTTATTAAAACAGGCTTTTTCTCCATGTTTTTTAGTTGGTATAAGGCAACTATGATGATATTCGTGTTTTTTCGCTGCGTCTTCCGCTTCCCAGAGGCTTTCTAAAGCTATTGCTAAGGGTACTGAATGATGGGCAATTACGATACCAAAACTAATTGTAGCCTCACTTCCCATTGTAAATAATGGACGGTCAACTAAACCAACTTTTTCACCATCATCTTTTAAATATTGCCAATAATCACCCTTATTACTAAACTCTTTATGGGGGTCTTTTGCACCTCTAAAACATTGACGGATATCCCATAACCATTTATCCCATTCCCAGAGATTGGTATAAGCTAAAACGTCATCACCACCACCATAAATTAATCTACCTGCATAACGGCTTTGTGTCAAATAGGGAACTAATTGATTAGAAAAGTCTAATAACGCGCGACTTAATGCACTGTGGGTACTAGGTCCCATGCGTTTTTGAATGGCTAAAAACTCTGGAAAGTTAGTTAATGTAACTTTTTCCTCAAAACCATCAGGAATATATTCCCGGTAGGGTTTCATTTTTGAACCTTTTAACCATTCACTCATACTATCACCATCACCTGCTGCTAATACATACCAATCTGATGGATTATTCTTAGGATAGGATTCGGTAATTATCTTTTGAATGTCTTGACGATAATCACGTTTTTTGGCAATGATTTGTTTTCTAATTACCTCCTTATTTTCTTCCTTAGCTTTCTCCAATTGT
>LJOT01000531.1 GCA_001672075.1 Anabaena sp. CRKS33 | reverse complement strand
TTCTACAAAAGCAAAACTGTTTTTCTGATTGAATTTGATATTTTCTACACCTTCCATTTGTGTTAAAACAACCTGTTGCAGTTGCCAATTAGCCAGAGATTCTGGTAATTTGATTGTAAAATAATAAGTTGCATCCCAAGAACCTGTTTGATTGTAACTGGTTTTCGCAGTTAACAACGGTTTTGATGGTATCCCGTAGGTAGTAGGTACAGATAATAAAAAGATTCCTGTACTAATAGCTAGAGTTTTACAAAGAGTTTTAAAGCTGTTCATGTTTTTAGGATTTGATATTTTAAATAGGTTTTTCTATTGCATTATACCCTTTTAGTTTAGTAAGTGGAACTTATTAATGATTACAATACTGTTTGGTTAAGAGTTTTTGTAGGTTGGGTTAAGCGACAGCGCAACCCAACAAACGTCCGTAAATGTTGGGTTTCCTAACGTCAAACGCCATTCGCCACAAGCCGGGAAACCCGTCCAAGGCGATAGCTCCCCAACCTACCTGATTTAATGTTTTTAGATTATGACAAGTATAGGTTGTTTGAAAAATGGTTCTAATTGCATGATTAACTCCCTAATAATCAAAATGAATCAAATTGAGTGTTGGGTTAACCAAGCTTCTAAATCAGCAACACTAGAAAAGTCTAATAATGCCTCTCCTAAATTTTCTAACTGTTCAATTGATAATCCTGTAATTCGCTCGATTAATAACGCATCAATTTCCCCAATCCGACGATGTAGTAGACGCAGTATTAAGTTTTTTTCTCCTTCTTGCTTTCCTTCTTGCTTTCCTTCTTGTCTTCCTTCTTCTTTAGCTTGTTCTCTATTTCTTTGATAAAGTGGTTCTAGTCGCATAATTAACTCCCTATCATCTGTTTCTAGTTCTTGATTTACTCTCAAATTTTCGCGCAAGTTGTAAACTAATTCCAGGGTGGCTTTTTGGTATGGGTGATCTAATGGTAACGCCTGCAACTCGATAATTGCTTGTGATTGTACGCTTCCCCTACCCAAAAGCCTCAACCATAAAGTCTCCGGTGTTTGTGGTAGTTGGTGTATTGCCACAATTGCTGAACGCATGGCATCTGCTAAAAAATGTACTCCCGATAACCAACCTTTTTTTTGGATAGTTCTAAAGCTAGATAAACGAGTTTCAGATATGGTGGGGGTTAAAATCCACAATTTAGGAATTTCTGACTCCTGAAGTTTGATTTTATTGGCTTTGGCTTCTCGTCGCAATGAAGCCTTGACTTCTAATAACTTGAGAATACAGTCGCAGATTTCATCGCTAGAAGCTGGATTGCGGTATGGTTCTATTATTGCAGGATTTTCGGCAAGTCTTCCTAGTAACCCCAGTATTTGTAATTTAGAACTTTGTTGTTTAGCAGGTGTGAATAAAACATCAATTTCTTTAATTTCTCCTGAGACTTTTTCTGATGCTTTGACTTCTCCGTAATCTTTTAATAATTCTTCTAGATAGTCTTTGGCGAATTTATCATGTAT
>LJOT01000999.1 GCA_001672075.1 Anabaena sp. CRKS33 | reverse complement strand
CGGCCGGCCCTCGCTGCGCGGTTGCTTGCCGCGAGTGGCCTGCCCTCCATCACGCTCGTGATCGTGTTCAGTCTCGGCACGCTGCTGATGCGCTCTGCGGGCTGCGTGATCAACGATTTCGCCGATCGCGATTGGGATCGACACGTCAAGCGCACGTCCGCGCGGCCGCTGACCACCGGCGCAGTCTCCAAGCGTGCCGCCATCACGCTCTTCGCCGGTCTATCGCTTTTGTCTTTGTTGCTGCTCGTGTTTCTGAACGCGCCAACCCGCTGGCTCGCGGTGGGAGGATTTCTCGTCAGGTCTGTGTGTGTGTGTGTGTGTGTGTGTGTGTGTGTGTGTGTGTGTGTGTGTGTGTGTGTGTGTTA
>LJOT01000530.1 GCA_001672075.1 Anabaena sp. CRKS33 | reverse complement strand
ATAAGTAACGAAAAGTAAAGTTGCCCAAAACCTCTTCCCTGTTCCCTGTTCCCTGTTCCCTGTTCCCTGTTCCCTGTTCCCTGTTCCCTGTTCCCTGTTCCCTGTTCCCTGTTCCCTGATCATAACGACAATTTTTAACGCCAACCTACTTATTATGTGATTATACAGATCGAAATTCGTCCTACATCCTAAGTTCATTCTCAATCATTAAAAGCTTTGACTTGATAACCGTACTAGTTGTTTTCTCAGACAGATATGTTAAGATTAATGAAGAATTAATAATTTTTTACAGCAATACTTGGAGAGTGTAATGTTTATTAGTGAATTATCCCCCCTAGTTAAAGAATTTGCCCAGAATCCAGTCTCTTTTATGGGTGGGTTCGTTTCTGGTGTCCTCCGTCTCAACCTCAATGAAGAACCCGTCAAAAGTTGGCTAGATAAAAAATGCTGTTCAAAAAGTTCCAGCAACCCAGGCACAGAACCCCAAAGCAGTAAAGCAAATGCACCTCAACAAATTACAATTGACTAAATCACTTAATTTGTTAGCGGGCTAAATTTAGGGTAATTTAGGCTGATAATAGGTAATGGGTAACTAATCAAAATCTCACCTATTACCTATTTTTTTCTCAGTAAAATAACTGAATTTTGTCAGGAGTATTGATATGTCAATCTAGAATATGTTATAAAGAAATCACAGGTTGCTAAAGGGCTGTTCATTCAAAAAATTATAAAGAAATAACTAAGAATGCTATTAGCGATCGCAGTAATCATTCTGAAGTCAACCATAAAGATCACAATACAATGAAAGTGATAGCTAGAAAATTTTTAGGTTAGCATATCCATCACTTTAGTAGTATATTTCGTCACTGTGTAAGTTGCAGGAAGTAGTTTTTATGTGAAAATAACCAAAAACTTCTTGAATGGGGATATTGCCAGAGAATGGTTTTAATGATATGGTAGATTAAAGTAATGTTTTTGAGGAAAAATCCCCAGCGGATATTAGCCGGGGGCGTTTAGTTATCAGGGTGCATCTACCAATTAAATGTTCTCAGGTGTATAAAGATATTCTGGATAAATTTATTGTTAACAAATTTGATTTGTGTTAGTTTCATAAGTTAACTGCCTAGCAGGTTTGAGAACAAGGGTAGGAATATAAAGAACCCGCAGAAGTTTTAGCCAACTAGAGAAAGTTACTTATCAGGGTGCATCTACTGATTAACTGTTCTAGGGTACTGTATGATATTCCGGAAAAAATTATATGGTAATGATTGTGTGGTGCTAACCATAAACAAGAAAAAACCCCCAGTGGTGTTAGCCGGCTAGGGGAAGTTAGTTATCAGGGTGCATCTACTTGTTAACTGTTCTAGGATACTGTATCATCTCCCGGAAAAAATTAATTATATGACGATGATTGTGTATTGCTAACCATAAACAAGAAAAAACCCCCAGTGGTGTTAGCCGGCTAGGGGAAGTTAGTTATCAGGGTGCATCTACTTGTTAACT
>LJOT01000998.1 GCA_001672075.1 Anabaena sp. CRKS33 | reverse complement strand
GGACCAATGAAATTATCTTTGTAATATATATATAATATATTTTGCTAGATAGATAGATAGATAGATAGATAGATAGATACATAGATATATTATAATATTCAAAAGTGCGTTGGTGATGAGGGAATGAAGGCATTCGTTTTAAGGCTCGTTTCAATAAAGGCTTTAGCCTGAAAGAGAGTATTGCAATATTAAATTCTTCTTCCAGTGGAATATAAGTTTTTTCTCTTTCACACTTACAAACATGTTCTTCGAGTTGTTGGGTAACAATATATCACGTAGTTTAGACCGCCATTGTGTCAGGTTCAAGGAGTCGAGTACATTAGTTACATTTACTCTGACTCTTTTCAATGGAAATGAAGGTATGA
>LJOT01000529.1 GCA_001672075.1 Anabaena sp. CRKS33 | reverse complement strand
AAAATTCTATACCAGATACTTTATTAGAAGGTAAATGGGAAGTTGGATCTCATCCTCAAGACCCTCCCCATACACCAGATAATCATGCTTGGATTTCAGTTAAACCTGGTAAGTTTAGTAGGAATCATATTCTTTGTCAGGTTCAGGTGGATACGAGTAAATTGATGGCGGATAAGCAGTATAAACGTCAATTAATTCTTCATAGTAATGCTTATCCAGCTAGTGATAATTTGACGGTGAAGGTACAAACGGCAGCTTTACCCATTGAGAAGATAAAATTGCCTTATGGGCGTTTAATTGCGATGTTTTTACTGGTTGTGGTGGCAGCCATGCCCATAACTTGGAGTATACCTTATTTGAATTATTTGAAGGTATCTGATTATGTAATTGGCGTGGTGTCTGGCTTGATGATCGGCTTGATGGCCGGCTTGACGTCTTTAAGTCAGGATAAGGATATGGCTAAGGCTAAGGCTCAGGCTGTGGCTGGGGCTGTGGCTATGGCTGTGGGTGGGACTGTGGGTCTGGCTGTGTATGAGGCTATGGGTATGGCTGTGTATGAGGCTCTGGCTGTGTGTTGGGCTGTGAGTACGGCTGTGGGTATGGCTGTGATTCTGGCTATGATTCTGGCTGAAAACTTGTTTACTAGTATACTAATGCTACCCGTATCAGTATTCGGAATTAGTGTAGGAGCGGGAATAATAATAGGCTTTAACTCATTTATTTTGTTAGCACTCACTGGAACAGGTTTAACCACACTTTTCATGCTGCTTTATCTACCCTTAAAAAGACGTAAATTAATTGCTAAATATCGTCAGTCTGAGGAATCTTTAATTAAGTCGTGAAAATATCAGTCATGTAGGTTGGGTTAAGCGACAGCGCAACCCAACAAAAGATATAATGAAGATGTCAGAATCAGGATATCCAGGATTAAAGGATTTACAGGATAAAGAGATTAAATATTTATTGTCTGAATCAGGATACCCAGGATTTAAGGATTTACAGGATGAAGAGATTAAATATTTTCAATGATCACCAAATTCTATTAATCTACCAATTCTGTCAATGATGACAACAAAGCCTGATAGTGTGGCGTATCCCAGGATATATGGAATTCAATTGTTTTCTGGATGAACTATCTTTGAGAAACACACAATTATTTAATTATTCAAATCATCAAAATCCAAATCCCAACAAAAATCCTGTAAATCCTTTAATCCTGGACATCCTGATTCAGACAAAAATATTTAATTATTCAAATCATCAAAATCCAAATCTAAACAAAAATCCTGTAAATCCTTTAATCCTGGACATCCTGATTCAGACAAAAATATTTAATTATTCAAATCATCAAAGTCATGTAGCTTGGGTTAAGCAACAGCGCAGCCCAACAAAAGAATAATATAATATTGGGTTTTCTCAACCCAACCTACGCAATGCTATAATCAACAAATAACTACTTGGTATCATATCATGATGATTACTCAAGAATTAGAATGTCAAGAAAA
>LJOT01000528.1 GCA_001672075.1 Anabaena sp. CRKS33 | reverse complement strand
AATCGGGTATTCCTGCTTGATTACCTTTTTCTTCAATTCTAGCATTAATCCCCATCATTAAACCCTCAATTAGTCGTTTTAAACTGGGGTAATGACTGCTTTGTCCACCACTTTTAAGATTTTCTTGTAAATCTTGGATGTAGTTATTAAAATCAGACATAATCCCTGGATAATTATTTATTAAACTTCTTACTTTTTATAATAGTATATAATTGTAATATATTTGTAGGTTGGGTTAAGCGACAACGAAACCCAACAAGTTCTGAAAATCTTGGGTTTCCTTGGGTCAAGCGAAGCTACTTAGATTATCGGAAAACCTGGAATAATTCGATCAATTTCCTGCATGATTCGGAAAGTTTCTGTTAAAGAAATGACAATTTTTTGATAATGGTTAATTTCTTGAGTAGATAATTCTCGTTTGGCGTTTTTTCTGTCTTTTAACCATTTATCTAATACTTGATATCCTCCGATTTTAAATTCCCAGATATGTGGAGGAATATCTGTAAAATAACTCTGTTTATTGATATATACTCTTTGCAATTCTGAATGATAAGTAACTTCGCTAACTTGATTATCTTCTATTTGTTGATAAGTTGTCATTAAGGTATTGAGTTTATCGGATTTCATTAAATGTAAGTTAACTAATTCTTCTCCTTTGATAGCTAATGAATTAAATAGATTTTGATTACTAGTTAAGGGAAGACGAGGAAAATCAATCTTGAGAAATTCAGCGTATCTAGTGCGGTATGTAGGACTGTGAAATATAGCATAAGCATAGTAAAAAATTTGTTCTGGTGCGGGTATTTTACCAAGTTTTTCTTTAATAGCTTCTAAGAATTTTGGGGATAGGTTAGGAGTTTTTTCTAGAAAAAGATTTGTTTGTTTATTTTCTGTATTTGGGTATATGTAGAGAGGAAAAACATAAGTCCTTTCTCTACTTGCTGATGAAATAGAACAGATTTCAGGAACTGAGTTAGTAACAAAAATATGTCTCCACCCCATAATAGAAAGCTGACGATTACATAATAAACTCAGATTATCTTGTATTAGATGCTGTTTCAATGGTGGACGCGGAAAATCCATTGCTACTGTACTTAAATAACAGAAACGTTTATCAAAAGGACGATACAAACAAGAAATTAAATCATTTTCCCAGTTGAGATTTTTTCTAACTTGTTTTCGTGCTTCAGCTAAATTCCAATCTCTACTATCATGAATAGTATACAATTCTTGCAAATAATCATTAGATAAATCTTCAGACATTAAATCACGTATTCTTTTTTTAATTACATCTTTATCAAAATCTATTGCAAAGTTATCCCTATGAGTAGTAAAACCACTGGAATTAATTATAAATATATCGCTGATTAAGCATCCTTGATTATATTCCGTTGCTAAATCAAAATCTTTCGGTGCAAAAAAGTAATTAGGTTCAGTAGGTTTTACTTCTATCCAATTAACATTATCTAAACTTGCAGATTCTAAAAACTTATACTTATCCTCACG
>LJOT01000022.1 GCA_001672075.1 Anabaena sp. CRKS33 | reverse complement strand
TCTTGGTTTATGTTTGGCTTTAAGATTTTTGTTGACTCAAAGAATTTTAGTTTCTTTGACAATTCTAAACCGTTCTCCATGATAGTTTTCATGGATTTTTTTTCTGGTTTAGATTTAGGTTTGGGGTAAATCTCTGTGGGTGCTATTTTCTCCGCTGTCTGTAGGGAATTGATGATTTTATACTCTTGATGAGGAGAAATTTTTTGCTTTTGGTTATTAGCAAAAATTTGGCGATTTTCTGCATTTAAAATTGCAGAAGTCATGGAATTACCACCTAATGTAACTTTCCTCAGCGTTAATTTATTCTGTTTGTGATTCTCTGAAGATAAGTTATACAAACGAGCTAAGTTTAATTTAACTTGATGACTCAATAGTTTTGCTAATGCTTTAATTAGGGAACTATGATCATCTGTACCACGTCGGTTTAGGGATACGGTAATATGTTCTTGATTACCAAGATTTTTACTTATCCAACGCGAACAAATACCACCAGCACCAGCTTCAATAAAGATTTTTGCTCCGTCTGCATAAACACGATTAACGAGACGGGGAAAGTCTAATTCCTGACATAAACCTGTAGCAATATTGTGGGCAATTTCTTCGCTTTCAATTTCAATTGATTGATATTCAGCAGCAGAATAAAATTTAATTCCTGGTATTTTTCGCGCTGGTAAATTGTATAATTTTTCTAGTTCTTGAGACTCTGATTGCATTGCTTGGCAATGAATCACATGATCGAAAGGAGCGGGAAAAGCATTACAACCCAGTTTTTTAATCACTCGTTCACAAGCTGCTGGTTCACCGGCAATTAATACTTCTTCTGCTGTATTAATCTGTGTTAAATAAACGCGATTTTCATTTTTTAAACATTCTCTAACTTGGGTTGGGGTAGCCATGAGAACATAATTACTCCACAAATTATTCTCTGGAATTGGGGAATTTTTTGCTAGTCCCCAATACTCACGTACAGCATTTTTTGCCCCAGATAATCTATCTCCAAATAAAGCTGAGGAGTTAAATGTATGACTGACTTCATAAAAATTGCTCCATACTCCTTGAGCAACCATCATACTAGTTTCACCTAAACTATATCCGAAGACATATTTAGGTTTAATGTTAAAATCCTCGGTGATAATTGTGGAGATTAATCTGGTAAAAAGCACTTCTGCTTCAAACATTGCTAAGGAATCATCCAGCAATTTTTTTTCTAGTGTTTCCAATTGTCGAGTTGATAATTTACTCAAACTTCTCGGAAATACCAATTTTTCAACATCCGCAGCGCGTTCGTAAAGACTTTTAATGATGACATCATCAAAAACTTTAGGAAATAACCGGAAAAGACTCCGACCGATACCTAAATAAGTATTAACAGCAGCGGGATAAACATAAGCTATTTCTCCATCTTTTCCTAATGGTTTAGGTGTGAAATAACTACCTATGGGAGTTTGCCAATCTTTACCATTTTCAAAGGCATTAGTTACACCTTTTTTGGCAGAATTAATTTCTTTAATTAATTCTTTTTGGTTACGTCCAGTAATTGATAATGTGTACTTTGTATCAGAATTTTGCTGAAATTTAAGAAAGTTCTGAGTAGCTGTATTTTTGAGATCATCTGTATTTTCAATTGTTGCCTGTAGATGATCCAATGCTGCTAATAAACTAGATTGATCATCTGCTGCAATGGGTAATAAATGCAAAGGTCTTGATTCTAAATATGTGCTACTGCGCTCTGGTTGTTGGGTTTCTTCTGATAAAATGATATGGGCAAAAGAGCCGTCACAACCAATACTATTAATGGCTGAAATTCGAGATTTGACCTCTTTTTGCAAAAACCAAGGTCTAGACTCTGTAGCAACATAGAAAGGACTACCTTCCCATACTTGCGGTGTTTTCACTCCAGACCAATTGGGAGTTCCGGGAATATATCTGTGGTAAATACTCAGTGCAGTTTTAATTAAACTGGCAATTCCAGACGCAACGAAAGTATGACCAATATTAGATTTAACGCTACCTATAGCGCAGTGTAAACCATCTCCAACGGAGGGATAAGCTTGGAGAATACCATTAATTTCGACCTCGTCTTCGGCAGGAATACCACTAGCGCAGACTTCTAAATAGTTGACTTCTTGAGGTTGGATACCTGCTTGTTGAAACGCTTGTTTGCAGACTTGAGTAATGGTAGTATCATTTATAGCCATAGATGCAGATTGACCAATACTAACAGCATCAATAACTGCATAGATGCGTTCTTGGTTTTGCAATGCGACATCATGACGTTGAAGAACTACCGCACCCGCACCTTCTCCTACATTCCAACCGTCGGCTTTTTCGTCAAAACTTAAAGTATTGACTCCTGTATTAATTTTGCCAAATTGACTTCGCAATAAGACGTTTTCTACCCCACCTGCTAAGTCAACAGCACCGACAAGTACAGCATCTACTTCATTAGTATCTAGCAGCATTTGCGCTAATTCTAAAGCTTTAAAAGCGGCAGTTTCTACCGCACTAATTGTAAAAGATGGACCTGAAAAATTCCATAGAGAGGAAATGCGACTAGCCATAATATTGGTAACGTAACTGAGATATTCACTAAGTTCAACTTGATTGTGAATACTATCTTGAACAATACTTTCTAATTGCTGAATTTTCTCTGGTGATAAAGCGATTTCTGCGCCATTTAAACCATCTTTAATTTGCCAGGATGAATTCCATCTTTGCTGTAATTGGTGAACAGATAATTCTGTATCTGCTGCAATAATCACGGCTACATTACTATTAGCTGAAATCTTCGCATCTTTGAGAGCGCGGTCAGCAACTCTTAATAATAAAAGTTGTTGAGAGTTGATTTTTTCAACTTCATTAGGAGGAATTTTGTAAGCTAAGGTATCAACTTCAAAATTATCAATATAAGCTCCTTGTGGTACTTTTCCCAATTCTAAACCATACGCTTGTAGTAAAGTTTCTTGTTGATTAATACCATGCCATCTTGATTCTGGTAGGGGAATAAAATGCTGTTTTCCGTCATAAATACTGCTCTCGAAGGCATCTAATTCTTGACATTCACCAAAAAAGGCATCCATACCAACAATTGCCATTTTTGCGGTCTTATGTTGCTGAATATTCATCTGCTTACTTTCCTGCTTCTAGAATGATATGAGAGTTGGTACCACCAAAACCAAAGGCACTTAAAGCTGCTCTTTTAGTTCCTTGACTTGGCCATTGAGTAGGAGTTCTGACAATGTTTTGTGGAGAGATAACATTATTTTCAGAACCTATGGGTTGAGTTACATTAATAGTAGGAGGAATCACACCATAGGACATACTTAAAATTGTTTTGGTTATGCCTACCATGCCCGCAGCAACTAGTAAATGACCAACATTTGTTTTCGCTGAACCTACTAATGGGTCTGCTTTATATGGACTAAAAAAGCTTTCAATTGAGTTAAATTCGGTGGTATCTCCCAATAGAGTACCTGTGGCATGGCACTCTAAATAATCAATAGCTTGGGGGTTAAGTTTAGCTTCAGAATATGCTCTTTGATATGCTAGAGTTTGACCTTGAGAATTAGGACTAAGAAGATGTTTACCTTTACCATCATTAGATAATCCATTACCGCAAATTGTGGCTAAAATTTTGTCTCCATCTCTAATAGCATCACTGTATCTTTTAAGCATTACCATTCCTATGCCTTCGGAGGTAATTAACCCACGTGATGACTTATCTAAAGGACGACTAATGCCATTATCTGGATATCCTTGAATACCAGAAAATAACATTCTAATAAATAATGGATCTGCACAACTAATCGCACCAGCTAACATTAAATCAGCTTTGCCAGATTGCAGATAATGGGATGCTAATTTAATGGCATAAAATGATGATGAACAAGCAGCATCTATACAAAAATGATTTGCAGATAAAGAAAATGCTTTAGAAACTATAGCAGCAGGTAAACCGGAAACCATAGCATTATATGGCGATTTTTTGATGCCATGATTTGTTCCTGGTAAATGAAAATCCTGATTCTGCAAAAGTTCACTAATTGCAGGTTCAATATTTTGCTGATAAATAGGAGCAAATAAACTATTAGAAGCTTTGGTTGGAAATCCCAAAGTTCCTAAAATTACACCACATTTTGAGAGTGCAGTTTGATTTTCTAAGTAACCACTATCAATAATTGCCTGTTTAGCGGCATATAGTGACCATTTAAAACTATTGTCGAGACTTTCAACAAATGATGCTGGTAAATTGTACTCACTAGGATCAAATTCAAAATTGCGGATAAAACCGCCTTTAAGGAAGTAGAATTTTTCTGGTGTCCCTTTTTTATTGTCGTAAAATATAGCGGGATCTATTCCCAAATCCGCTACAGTTATAGATGATGTGGAATCTTTTTCTTGTGTAAGATTCTGCCAAAATTCTTCAGGATTATTAGCATCGGGAAATAGGCAAGATAACCCGATGATAGCTATTTTTTCCACTTTTGAATCCTCGTTGGGGCATAAGACGTGACTGAAAAGGATTTACGCTATTCCCCCAATCGGCAAGGATTAACAACTTGCACTGTGATTAGAAAATTGTAGTTTCAGAATGTTGGGTTTCACTTTGTTCTACCCAACCTACAAAATTTAAGTGTTTACTTCTTATTTAACATTTTTATTGGCCAAATTACTGCTTTTGCTCCTAAAATTCGGGAGTAGATTTTTCCTTCATGATTGTGAATAATGAAGTTGACTGTTGCACCAGTATCTGTTTTCGCTATGATTTCACAGGAAACATAAAAGGGGACGTTAAATGGTACTGCTAAAAACTGTTCACAGTATGTTAATTGTCCTGGTAAACAAACTTCTTGATGGATATGATTTAACCATAACCATAATGTTTGGGTACTCAAATCAATTATATAAGGATTATGCCATTTTACGGGAAATTGTCCTTGTTCTTTGGCTGTGATTTCTTGCCAACAACATTCGGCTGTCAGCTTGTTTGGACTAATATTTAAAACTCTGGTAATTTCTTGGAATGCTGGTCCGTGAAATAGGGATAAATCGCCATTTTGATAGAAGTCTTTACCAGTGCTAGTGACGATATTATCTTCTCTGAGATCCATTGCTTCATAAATGGGAACTTCTGGCATATTTTTTACCAGTTTTATCAGAGAACTAAAGTGATAATGGGTTCTTCCTTCCCGGGTTTTACTCAATATTTTGGTTTGAAATTCTACAAAATCACCATCTACTTTGGAAACTTCTTGGATTTCTAGAATATGTTCTTCAGCTAAGGTAGAATTAAAGGTAATTCCTTTTAAAACTTTGAAGTCTTGGCAACTAAAATATCTATAACCTGGATAAATTTCTTCACAGCCATTAACCATCCATGATTTGGCACAGGTAGCTGGTAAAACTGGTGAACCTGCTATTGTGTGATCATGTAAAAATGGATTTTCTGCTAATGTCATTCGTCTGCGAATGCGATAGCTACGCAGTTCTGAACCTAAAGGACTAGGTGATAGTTTCATGGGACTACCAATGACAACTTGTGTATGATCTTGATAGGCTGGATGTAGTTCATTAACTAACATTTGTGTACCAATTTCTACAGGAATAATATCAATTCCTCGTTCTGCAAATGCTTTTTTTAATTGTGGTGTCACCATCCCACTATCCCAACCTCCCCAATTAATTGCGACCACATGACAATTAGGGTGATATTGTTTGATTAAATGGGCTGATTTATTCAGAATTTCATTGGCTATAGCATAATCAGTTTGACCAATATTCCCATAAAAACCACTCACGGAAGAAAACAATACTAAATGTTTTAATTCTTGGGAATTAATACAACTGAGGAGATTTTCTAAACCCTGAACTTTAGCTGTATAAACTTTCTCGAAATCATCTTCTGTCTTCTTTTCAATTAATTTATCTGCTAAGTTACCGGCACCGTGAATAATTCCGGTAATTTGACCTACTTTCTGAGAAATTTCTTGCAATTTTGCTTTCAAATTTACGGTGTCAGTGACATCAACACTAATATATTCAGCCGTTCCTCCTGTAGCTGTAATAGCTGCTAATGTCTTCTTAATTTCTCGACTGGAATTAATTTGATTAAATATCTTTTGTACCATCATGGGAGTTGGTTTTTCACCCTGAGAAATCAAATTTTCCATAATCCGCTTTTTCAAAGCAGAATCTTCCAAACAATCCCGAACATATTCCGGTTCTGTGGTAATTTCTGAACGACCTAAAAGAATAAATTTACAACGTTGTTGTTGAGCTAATTTAACAGTACATTGAGCAGTGATTCCCTTTGCTCCACCACTGACAACAAAAACAGAAGATGGAGTAATTTGAACATTTGCAGTCATAAATCCTCACGTAAAAAATCAAATCAAAATATCAAACTCTTACTCATATTATGGTGGGCATTGCCCACCCTACAAATTATTCAGTCTTAGCAATTAGCGTTACTCGTCCTTGATTACCATAACCAACTTCGCCAATATAGCGATTAGAATCGTGTAATTCAGCGACAATATATTGAGCAGATTCCTGATGATCTAAAGTGGGATTAAGGTCAATTGCTCTAAAAAATACCTGTGGCCATTCCCATCGCAAACTTTTAGTTAAACCAAACAAACCGGCAGCAATTGCACTGAAATTAGTTTCATGTCCTAACCCAAATTCACCATCAAGATGAGCGACTGTGCAGAAGCTTGTTCTTCCTGCTAATGATGCTGCATTATTCAATATTGCTTTCAAATGTTTTGCCATTAAAAACACTTGTTTAATAATTGCTTTTTCTGCTTCTGGATAGGAAATATTACCAGGTTTTTCAGGTTTAAATTGAGAATGTAGGTGAATAAATGCCCCAATTGGTCCATGTTTAGTAATCACACTTTGCAATAATAATTGCAGATGTTGTTCACTCATGTTTGCCAATGTAATGCGGGTAACACTTGCTGGTAATGGCAATTGTGTAGGAATTAGGGATTGGGGGAAACTCAAAACTACTACTTTCCAACCTTGTTCTATCAGTGCATCAACTAATTTTGTGGTAGTTAAAGAACCATCATCCGTAATTAAACCAATGTGTCCTGCGGGTAGTTGTGCTTCCCAAAAATCCGGTCTTGGTAAGGTTTTGAGTTGGGCTGGACGACGGGGAAGATGAGGATCTACCATAGGTGGTGGGGTTAAATCCACTGTGATATTCGACTCTACCCCCGCGCTTTCCCCCTTGATCAACGGGGGATTAAGAATTACCGAGTTAACATCAGTGTGCGGCTTTTTTTTTTCACCTCCCACCAGTGTTTGGAGGTAGTTAACGATTTGTCCAATTGTCCGTAAATCTCCCAGTTCTTCTATATTAGGTTTAGGTAACTTCGGATATGCTTCCTGCATTGCCCCTAGTATTTCTACCCGTTTAATGGAATCTATACCTAAGTCTGCTTCCATGTCCATATCCAGTTCCAACATTTCCACCGGATAACCTGTTTTTTCGCTGGTAATGTTTAACAGAGTTTGGGCTAAATCAGCATATTCGTTAGTGTTTTCGTCAGGTTGGGAACTGGGAACTGAAAATTGGGGAATAATAATTGGTTCTGGTGCTAATTCCTCTATTATCTCTGTTGGAATTTGAGGAATAATAATTGATTCTCCTGGGATTTCTGTTGTTAATGGATTCTGTTTTTGCAGATATTCAACAACTTGACCAATGGTGCGTTTTTCTGCTAGTTCTTCGAGGTTTGGTTTGGGCAAATTAGGATATAATTCTTGCAATCCTCCTAAAATTTCCACTTTTTTAATAGAGTCAATTCCTAAATCTGCTTCCATATCCATATCGAGTTCTAACATTTCGATAGGATAACCTGTCTTTTCGCTGGTTATAGTTAATAAGTTATTGGCTAAATCATCTAGGTTAATATTATTAACTACGGGTACAGTTTCAGGAATTAATGCAATTGGTTCAGGTTCAGATTCAATTATCTCGTTAATTACTGGTTCTATAACTTTATTGACAGTTGAAATAGGTATTTCTAATTCAACTTTTGACTCAATTACTGGTACTGGTTGGGGGGGAATAATAGTAACATTAGCAGCGACAGGCGCTTCTTCATGGGTAGATAGGGGAATAAAAGCTGCCGTTTCTTGAGTTTCAGAAATCAGTTGAGAATATTCTTCTTGAATGAGTTGAAAAAAGTGTTTGGTATATTCTATTTGTTCCCGCAAATATTGTTCATGAATGCGGAGGGTTTCACCTTGTTGAGAATGAAACTGCATCATGCTGCGTTCTAAACTTTCCATGATTATCTGCTTAATTTGACCAGCTTCAGCAGAAGATTTAACATTAGCAAATAATTTATTTTGCTGCTGCATTAATTGAAAGAATGTTTTGGTGTATTCTATTTGATGGTTAAGATATGTGCTGTGAACTTCTAAATTCTCGCTTTGGTTATATTGAAACTGGCTGAGAAGTTGTTCCAAACTGGTGAGAATTTGTTGGCAATTTACAAGTTGATATGGTGTTTGCATTTTATCTCTAGATTGCTGTGGGAACAATTCTGAAATCGGTCTTTTCCCTGCTTCTTTTTGCAGTTCTTTAATGAGAGTTGCAGTATTCATCTGTGGTTGTAACTGAGTTGCCATGACGAGTTGTTTTTTATGTCCATTACCGTTGCCGTTATGTCCAGTTGAAGGAATTTTGATAATTTCTGAATTATCAATTTCTGGACTTTTCAATTCTTGAATTTCTGGACGTTTAAACTCCTGAATTCCTGAAATTTGATCTCCGTTCTGCAAGCTTTCAATAAAGGCATTTTTGGTTTTATCGGAAATGTAGTTAATGCCAGTTAATTTGACGTTAAGAGTCTTTTTAGCCGCAATAGGAGGTAATACGGGGGGAAGTTGATAAGGGTCGAGATTGCCGAGATTCATGCCGATAACGCGCAACTGAACTACGGCTTCTCGCAAGGAGCGATCGCTATTTTTTTGTGGACTAGGATTAAGAGATATAGTAATATGAGGACGATCTCCTAATATCTCTTTCACCAAATTACTTAAAACCCGTTTTGGTCCAAATTCTACAAAGCAATAACCACCAGTGCCATAGATATTTTCTATCTCTTGTTTAAACAGCACTGAACTAGCCAAATGGCTTTCTAAATTCTTTTGAATTGCTGTGGCATCTTGGGGATAATGTTTACCAGTGACATTACTAAAAACGGGAATTTGCGGATTTTTAAAAGTTACTGATTTAGTAGCAATAGCAAAGGATTTTTGTGCAAATGCTATTAATGGAGTATGAAAAGCCGCAGACACAGGTAATAAAACCGCACCATATCCCAATTTTTGGCAAGTATGATGAATTTTATCAATTTCTAACTTTGGACCTGCTAAAACAATTTGAGTGGGAGAATTAAAATTAGCAATACTCACTCTAGGAAATTGCTTCAGTAGCGGTTCAATTTTGCTGATATCTTCCTTCACCGCTAACATACTACCAGGGTCATGATCTGGGTCTTTTGGTGCGGCCATGGCTTGTCCTCTAGACTTCACCAAGAACAAATAATCAGCCTCACTCAATACTCCAGCAGCCCACAAAGCCGTTAATTCACCAAAACTATGGCCTGCGGTGAAATCTGCTTTAAAGCCAGCTTGCTGCAAAATTCCATACAAACCAGCACTAAAAACCCCAATGGCAGGTTGGGCATATTCGGTTCTTTGTAAAGCTGCAATTTGCGTTTTTTTCTCAGTTTCATCAAAGGTAGAATGAGGAAAAACGACTTCAGAAATCGGTTGCAAATTACTTTGTTTTAACAAATTATCCATCTTGCCATATAACTGCCGCAAGCTGGGGAAATTCATTACCGCTTCTCTTCCCATTTCCAAATATTGAGAACCTTGCCCAGAGAATAAAGCAACAACTTTTCCAGCCAATTCCATACCAGAGGAACGGTAATAAATACCTTGAGGATGTTCCCAAGATGTTGCGTCAGGCTTATTTTTTAGTAACTCAATACTAACTTGCAGTAACTTACAAGCTTCTTGTAAATTATCGGCTATAAACCCAATTCTTGCCGCTGTTTTGGGAATAGTTAGAGATTGACACTCTTGCAATAATTGAGAATAATATCTTTCTCCGTCATTAGCTTGCAAATTATTAAAAGTTGCCTCTAACTTACTAATTAATTCAGCTTGACTAGCACCAAATAATAGCACTTCACTAGAGGTATTATGTAAACGATAGGGATTTTGTTGTTCTGGTTCGTACTCTTCTAAAACAACATGATAATTCGTACCACCAAAACCGAAAGAACTCACCCCTGCACGTCTGGGAGTTTCACCTTCTGCCTTGATCCAAGGTCTAGTTTGAGTATTTAGATAAAAGGAGGAATTTTCAATATCTAATTTCGGATTTGGTTCATTAATATTGATAGTTGCTGGTAATATTTTGTGGTGCAATGCTAGGGCAGTTTTAATTAAACTAGCAGCACCGGCAGCGGCTTTTGTATGGCCAATTTGCGATTTTACACTTCCTAAAGCAATGTGTTGTTTTTGGGTATCATGTTTCGCAAAATAATCTCTTAAAGAACCAAATTCTGTAGGATCTCCAGCCATTGTTCCCGTACCATGGGCTTCCATTAAACCCACAGTTGCTGGAGAAAAACCAGCATCATCATAAGCCCTTTCTAAAGCCTTAACTTGTCCTTCCTTTCTAGGGGCATAAATACTCTTGTAGCGACCATCACTAGAAGTACCAATTCCCTTAATTACCGCATAGATTTTATCCCCATCTTTTTGGGCATCTTCTAAGCGTTTTAAGAGAATCATCCCAATACCTTCACCTAACATCATCCCATCAGATTTAGCATCAAATGGTTTAACATTATCGCTAGGACTAACAGCCGGAGTTTTGCTAAAAGAAATGTAGGCCATGATGGTATTATCGGTGTCTACTCCACCAGTTAACATCATATCGCTACGATGTTCAACTAATTCACTAATGGCCATTTTTAATGCCCCGAAAGAACTAGCACAAGCGGCATCAACTACACAATTTGTACCGCCAAAGTTAAAACGGTTAGCAATTCTTCCAGCCACAACATTTGCTAACATTCCAGGGAAAGCATTTTCATCCCATTTGACATAAGCAGATTTGATTTTATCAACGATTTTTTTAGTATCTTCCTTAGATAAACCACTACTTTTGAGAACTTTTTCCCAAATTGGATATTCTAATCTAGCAGCTAAGGGCATTGCTAATTGTTTGCCCATTGCTACACCTAAAATAACTCCAATATTCTCGCGGTTAAATTCACGAGAATCACCATAACCTGCATCTTCCATTGTTTCTTTCGCAACTACTAAACTTAATAGTTGAGAAACATCTGTAACTTCTAAAATGCTGGGAGGAATGCCAAATTCCATGGGGTTAAAATCAACTTCGGGAATAAAACCACCACGTTTACAATAGGTTTTATCTTCTGGTGTTCTTGGATTAGGATCATAGTAATCTTCCACACTCCAATGACTTGAAGGAACATCAGTAATACAGTCAACTTTATTAACAATATTTTGCCAGTAATCTCTTAAATTTCTCGCTTGAGGCATTAAAGAAGCCATACCAATAATAGCTATTGGATTTGCTTGTAGTTTTCTGTTAATGTCTTTATTTGCCATGGAATTTTCTGATAATGTGCCGTTATTCATGTTCATTTTTTTTTCCTTTATAAACCTAAGTAAAGCCTGTTCACAACTATTAATTTGGGCTTCTAATTCCGTCAAGGAAGTATTTATTGTGTCTATCTTTTTTGAGGGGTAAGACATCATGGCATAGACTAATCTTGAGTACCGTAAATTGTGTAGTACGCTAGGCTATTAACAGATAGCTTTCTATCTGTATTCGCACAGTTACTACAGGTGAGTTTAAATGTTTGACCGGACATCAATTCCACAGTATATATACTGCCTTGTTTGTTGTAATCATGGAATTTTTAGGTGTTTTTTGGATATTTCTCACCAATGTTATAACATCATTGAATGTTTTACCTATTAGATAGCAATGTTGTGTATGGTGATATAGAAGTTGCCAGTTTTTAAAGTCCAGGATAACCTATTTTAGATGATTAGACTCATAAAAGCTGCCAAAATCGTTACAAAAATAATTAGCACTCTGTGGCAAATTCTCAGAATAGTGAAAAAATACTTAAACAGTTTTTTAAGAATCTAGCAGTTTGTAACTTAGGGAAATACAAAACCACAATTTATTAAGGGATAGGTTTTGTTTCTTTAGGTAATTCTGCTCTAAAAAACTGAATTAATTTTAGTATTTATTCTGTTTCTTGGCATTAAATCAACAATTTATTTTTAATCTATAAATGTTGAATTAATAAAAAGACTAACACAGTTTAGGAAAACTGAATAGTTCATTTCTGCTAATTTTTGCAGAAAAATATTTGTTAATTTACCTCCTTTTCCATACGACTTAATTACCTGGGTATAATTTACAACTGCATTTTCTCCTAACATATTCTTGGTAATTACGGTTTTCATATCAATCTTTTCTTGATAATTCAAGAATTTTATGTAAATTGTTTCATAAGTAACTAATCCATAAATATACAAGGGAAATATTTGAACATAACCGGGTATTTTTTGAGCAAACTATCATAATTAAGTCCTAGTTTTTGATGAATTTATAAGATAACTCACCTTTTATAGACAATTCGTTATTTATAAACCAAAGATTAATTTTTCCTCCTTGATCATGTCAATAATTGATAACAATGTTAGAAATTATTGGTATAGCATTAAATATGAAAATTCTGCATATATTTAGTAAAATTTGCTAAAATAAATACAAATTTTTATATTAACTTATGATTAATCAAGTATTTTAATAAAAAAATAAATTTAGTTGACAAGATCAAATTTATTTGGGATACTTGCAGGTAAGTTTATTCATTTCCCTAAGTTATGAGCATCATTAAATGCTTAGGAATTGAAGATTTTTATTTCTGATGAGGACTATCGTATTTTAGGTTACTTAATTAAATGCCAATCCAAGATAAAATTGATAGCATAACGTGGCATTAATCATCAATTATTTGCAGTAAAATCCACCTTGATTCTAGGTTAATTTGGGTATTTATAACAGCTAGGAATGCTGACAACAATTCATACATAAATAATTAGACATATCGCTTCTATGAAAGCAAAAGAGGATAAGTCTATAACCATTACGAGTATTTTCCGAAATAACACCATGGGAATAAAAATATGGCACTAAATAAACAAAGCCAATTATTCAAATTGACTGCGCTAAAGTGGAAAATAATTTTGGCAACTTCTCTAACTTTAGCTACGGGGTTAGTATCTTTATACATTTTCTATCAATTGAAGATCAATTCTCAGATTCTATCTCCTGCGGTGACAACAACTACTAAATCTCAACCTACCCCTATTAAAGTTGCTGTAACTGCATTAGGAAGGTTACAACCAAAAGATAAAATTACTTATTTATCTGCCCCTAATTCTATCAACGGTGTCAGAGTAGAAAAACTGTTGATAAAGGAAGGGGATAGTGTGAAGAAAGGACAAGTATTAGCGTATCTAGAAAACTATGCTCGTTCCCAAGCAGCCATACAACAAGCATTTGATCAATTGTTAATTGCTAGAGCTAAATTGGCACAGGTAAAAGCTGGAGCAAAAACTGGAGATATTAATGCTCAAAAAGCCACAATTACTCGGTTAAATTCCCAATTACAAGGAGATACTGCCGCCCAAGTAGCAACAATTAATCGTATTCGGGCTGAAGTTGAAAATGCTCAAAAAGAGAGTAATCGCTATCAGCAATTATTCAAAGATGGTGCTATTTCTGCTTCTATTGTTGATAGTAAAAATTTAACATTAAAAACTACACAACAGCAGCTAAAAGAGGCTCAAGCTACTCTTAAAAGGACTGAAAATACACTTGAAGATCAACTCAAAGAAGCAAGATCTAAACTTAATAGCATTAAAGAAGTTAGGTCTGTAGATGTAGAATTAGCAGAAAGTGAAGTTAAAAGTGCAGAAACAGCAATTAAACAAGCGAAAGCCGATCATGATTTAACTTACATTTCTTCCACTATAGATGGGACAATTTTGCGAATTAATGCTAGAAATGGAGAAATAATTTCTACTGCCGGCTTTGCAGAAATTGGTAATACATCACAAATGCAAGTCTTAGCAGAAATCTATCAAACAGATATTCAAAATATTCGAGTTGGTCAAAAAGCTAAGATCACTAGCACTACATTTCCTGGTGCATTACAAGGAACTGTACGAGAAATTGGCTGGCAAGTTAATCAACAAGGTATCTTTAGTATTAATCCCAATTCTGACGCAGACCGGAGAGTAATTGAAGTCAAAATATCTATTGATAATCCCGCAGATAGTCAAAAGATATCTCGCTTAACTAACTTACAAGTTGATATTGCTATCCAAATTTAGTTATTAATTAATGTTTATTTGTTATTTGTTATTTTCCACAAATAACAAATATTAACTAATAACTAACAACTCATAACTAACAACTAATATGAATATCAAAATTCCTTTAGCGTGGCTACAGCTTGTCCAGCAGAAACTTCGCTTTGTGATAGCTGTAGCCGGAATTGGCTTTATTGTGCTGCTAATGTTTATCCAGCTAGGTTTTCAAGATGCACTATATTCTAGTGCAACAGCATTACATCAACGATTGAACGGTGATTTGTTTTTAGTTAGTTCTCAATATAAATCTTTGACAGCAATTCAAAGTTTTTCTCGCACTCGATTATATCAAACATTAGGATTTGATGGTGTTGATTCTGTTAGTTCAATTTATTTGCAATTTGCTAAATTAAAAAATCCCGTTAGTGGTGAGAAATATTCAATTTATGTTATTGGTTTTGATCCTGGAAAATCCGTGTTAGACATTCCAGACGTTGAGCAAAATTTAGATAAACTCAAAATTCCTGATGTCATGCTATTTGATAGAGATGCCCGTTCAGAATTTGGACCAATAGCAGAATTATTTAATCAGGGAAATATTCAACAACCAATTGAAATCTTTCCCTTTGATGCGATTAAGGGTTATCGGGTGCGAGTCGGAGGTTTATTTAGTTTAGGACCGTCCTTTGGTGTTGATGGTAATTTAATTGTTAGTGACTCAACTTTTTTAAGAATTAATCCTAATAGTCGTCCAGTGGAAAAAATAGATATGGGAGTGATCAAACTCAAATCTGGTGCTGATATAAAACGAGTTTTAAATAGTTTAAAGAACAAGCTCCCACAAGATGTAAAAATATTCACTCGTCAAGAATTTATTGATTTTGAGAAACAATATTGGTCTGTAAGAACTCCTATTGGTTTTATTCTTAACTTAATGCTGATCATGGCTTCTGTTGTTGGTGTGGTAATTGTTTACCAAATTTTGTATAGCAACATTGCCACTCAATTTATTGCCTATGCAACTCTAAAAGCTATTGGTTATGCTAATGGATATTTATTAAATGTTGTTTTTCAACAAGCATTAATCTTAGCATTGTTAGGTTATATTCCTGGCTTTATTGTTTCCATTGGTTTATATGATTTTGCTATGAAAGCAACTAAATTACCTATCATGATGACAAGTAATAATGCCTTACTTGTCTTAGTATCTACAGTCTTAATTTGTATCACCTCTGGAGCATTAGCTATTAATAAACTCCGTTCTGCTGATCCGGCTGATAGTTTTTAGGGATTTATTTTTATGTAAATTCAGCAAACTTTACTCAATATTCTCTAAGTTAGAACCAACCAAAGATAGAAATTTCATGTTATTAGCAACAGTAAAATCTTCCTGTCAGTGCAACAGTTCTTAATTGCAATTTCCTGCAATTAGGAAATAAGATTGTATTGCTTTCTCAACTGTATCCTTAGCGTCACACTACTACAAAACACTTATCTATCTTTGAACATGAACTTGCAAAATAAAACTCTGCTAATTACCGGAATTGACGAATTTATTGGTTTACGTGCAGCCGAATTAGCCATAGCTCAAGGGATGAAAGTTAGAGGTATACAAAGTTCCCAACTTAAAGATCAAACAGCGCAAAATCTAGGTATTGAGATTATAGTTGGTAATATCACTGATCCAGGAATTTGCTCAAAAGCTTGTCAAGGAATAGATATAGTTTTACATACTGCTCAAATTGCCGAAGAAGCTGGAGATATTAAGCATTTTCGAGAAATAAATGTCAATGGTACTATTAATATCGCTAAGGCTGCTAAACAAGCAGGTGTAAAAACATTTGTCCATCTTTCTAGCACTTTAGTATATGGGTTTGATTATCCTGAGAAAGTTACAGAATTAGGTGTACTTTCCGGTGAAAATAATCCTTATTGTCAGACAAAAATTGAAGCCGAAATCGAAGTTTTAAAACTGAACAATGCCCCTGAATTTGGAGTAATTGTAATTCGCGCTGGTGATGTCTATGGTCCTGGAAGTATTCCTTGGATTGTCCGGCCAATTCAGATGATGCGACAAAAATTATTCGCCTATGCTAATGATGGTAAAGGCGTGATGAATCATCTATATGTAGATAACTTAATTGATGCTATCTTTTTAGCCATAGAAAAATCAGCCTATGGGGAAATTTTCAACATTACTGATGGTCAAGAAACTTCCTGGAAAGATTATTTTATTCATCTTGCTTCTCTGGAAGGTTTACCAGCGCCAATGTCTTTACCTAAAGAGGAAATGAAGTTATTTTTACGTGTGCGTCTTCAGGGACAAAAACTATTCCGTAAAAAAGCTGATATTCTCCCGGAATCAGTTGATTTTATGAGTCGTCCTTATGCCTATTCTATTGCAAAAGCGCAAAATATTTTGAATTATCAAGCCAAAGTTGATTTAGCAGAAGGAATGGGTCGTACTCGTGAATGGTTGCAAAAAACTGACATTCAAAAAATGATGAAATAGATAAAATTCTCGAAGGGTAAATTTTCACAATTAGGAAGTTTTGACGAATGTTTAAAATTGTAAACCTGTTCATTGCCACTTTGCTAACTATTAGCTTTAACGAAATAGCTCAGGCTGAATCAACAACATCATTAACTGTAGTTGTTAATGGTATTCGTAATCAAACCGGGGAAATTTGTATGAGAGTTTATAACTCTGAAAAAGGATTTCCAAATAATTCTAAAAGTGAAGTTAAAAGTGGTTGTACTAAAATTACCGGAAATTCCATTAAACAGGTATTCTCTGGGTTAAAACCTGGTAATTATGCTGTGGCTGTAGTTGATGATCAAAATGGCGATCGCAAACTCAATAAAGACTTTTTCGGGATTCCTGAAGAGGGTTTTGGTATTTCTAGAAATCCCATTGTTTCTATCAGCACTGGCACACCTAAGTTCAGAAATGCCAGTTTAAAAGTTGATAAGAATACTACAATTAATATCTTTTTGAAGTATTCTCTTGATCCTTAATCTGGAATTTAATACGGTTTAGTTAAGTCTAAAACTCTATTCTTAACTGAACTGTATTGATTGATAATTTACAATCGGGAGTTAGATATAGATGCTAACTCTTTTTCCTGACTCCTAAGTTATATCTGAGACTATAGAGATAATGCCAGATTTGATGATATTTCTATCTAAGTCTTTGTTGGGTTGGTTGCTAATCCAGACTTGTTTAACGTTAATATTTTTATGGTATTTACGTTCATATAAACCACAGTTATTACCAGATGAAAAATTACCAAAAACGGCAGTAATTCTTTGTTTACGAGGTGCTGATCCATTTTTACATAATTGTTTGCGATCGCTCTTACAACAAAATTACCCGCAATATGATCTAAAATTGATTATTGATAGTCAAGAAGATCCAGCTTTTAAAATTGTCACTGAAACAATCAATGAACTGGGTGCAACTAATGTGCAAATTAATATATTAAGAGCAGTTCGTTATAATTGTAGTCTTAAATGCAGTTCTCTAATACAAGCTCTTTCTGACTTAGATAATGCTTATCCAGTTATCGCTTTTATTGATGCTGATACTGTAGTTCATCCTAATTGGTTACGAGAATTAGTTACTCCTCTTCTTGATGACAAAGTTGGTCTAACAACAGGAAATCGTTGGTATGTTCCTACTGGTAATGATTGGGGTTCATTAGTTCGCTACTCCGGTAATGTTTCTACAGTTGTGCAAATGTTTCTCTTTCAAATTCCTTGGGGTGGAACTTTAGCTATCAAAACAGAAGTCTTAAACCGCATCAAACTTTTGGATAAGTGGGGACAAGTATTAACAGATGATATGCTTCTTCATAAACTTGTCAAAAAACAAAAGTTACAAATTAAATTTATTCCTTCTTTATTGATGCTCAATCAGGAAGAAAGTAGTTTAGGTAACTTACTAGAATCATTAAAACGATTAATAATTAGTTCTAAACTTTATCACCCTGGTTGGTTAGCGATAATTAGTGAAGCATATTCTAGTATTCTCGTACCCAATCTAGTCATCATCATCATTTTCTATCTCTTGCTTCAGTCTCAATGGTACGCTGGATTTTTATTATTTTCCTCTTACATTTCCTACACCATTGGTTTAGTTTTACTCATGCTATTGATGGAAGTATCAATACATCATATCCTGCATAATCAAGGTAAAAAAATACCCAAATTATCGCCTTTAATTATCCTCAAAATGTTAATAGCTATCCCTTTCACACAGTGGATTTATGGTTTAATAATACTATCTTCTTTGTGGACATCAAGTATTACTTGGCGGGGAATTACTTATCGAATCCAAGGACCTGAAAATATTCGGTTAATTGAATACCGTCCTTACCAATGGTTAGATCAACCAATTGATCCAAAAGCCTCTCTCTAGAGAATGGGTAAAATTTTAGATTTTTTATTTTTGCTTCAATATCTAAAATCCCGAAATCCAATAATTATTGGAAACTATCGCATCAGTAATATATTTTATCAGGAAAAATTACCTCATGATCATGAACAAGAAACCCCTTCGTATCGCCTTATTTACAGGATTATACGCTCCATTTTTAACAGGAGTTTCTGTTGCTGTACACCAGCGAGTTCACTGGTTATTAAAACAAGGGCATGAAGTTTTTTTAATTCACCCAGAAATTAATGATCAATACCCGCCACAAGTTGGTAAGCGTCCCATGACAGGAATTGAAGAACTAAAAACATTTATTAATTTTTCTGCTTATTCATTTCCCACAGAACCACTGATTTTTTATAAATCTTTACCCCAACCATTAAGTCATCATCATTGGAGTGATACAAAATTACTCACTCACTTTCAACCTGATATTATTGTTGTTGAAGAAGCCCCACAAATGAGAGGTTTATATTCTGGTTTTTTGCAAGGTTATGGTCGTTCTGTGGGAGTAGAATATGCCAGAAAAACAAACACACCTATTGTTTCAGTTTTCCACACAGATATCATTGCCTATATCCAATATTATTTCGGTAATACAGTCTTTAATTTAGTGCGTCCTTTTCTGCCAATTTTAGTTAAACAATTTAGTGAAACTTATGATTTAAGTTTATTTTCTTCCCGTGAACAACTGGCTAAATACCAAAAATTAAAAGCTCAACGCGCCGAATATCTTCCCTATCAAGGAATTGATTGCCAAAAATTTCATCCCCGCAATATTTGTTATGATCCCATTCCTGACGATCAACGTCCAACTATTTTATTTGTAGGGCGTATTACTCCAGAAAAAAATGTTAATCAACTTTTAGATATTTATCCTCTCATTGCTGCTAAAATTCCTGATGTTCATCTAGTAATTGTTGGTAGTGGTCCTTTGGATGCAGAAATTCGTCGTCGCGCTGAAAATTTCCCCCATGGTGTCACTATTTGGGGTGAATCTCATGGTAAGGAACTTTTAGGTTGGTTTGCAAAAGCAGATATATTTGTTAACCCTTCTATCACCGAAAATTTCTGCACTACAACTAACGAAGCTTTAGCTTCTGGAACGCCTGTAGTGGCTGCTGTCGCTCCTTCAACTGCTGAACAGGTTATTTCTGGGGTTAATGGTTTTCTAGCAGCACCCAATGACCCTAGAGATTTTGCCCAAAAAGTAATTACAATTCTCGAAAATCCTGACCTCAAAAATCAATTAACCGCACAAGCACGTCCTTCCATTCTGGAATTTGATTGGTCAGCTTGTACCCAAAAGTTTGAAAATAAGCTTTATGAATTAGTTAATATCCGCCGAGAGGTAGATATCTAAATCAAACTCAAAAAAACGCCAATTTGGCTACTGAAATAGAAATAGCTCTGCTAGAGTATTTAAGTAGTTGACCTGTGGGCTTTTGGGTTCTTAGTTTGAGATATTGATAAAGCTATCTTGTGATCATTCTCAAGATTTCCTACTCCAAATTGATCACCAGATAAGTATTATCCTCAATCGTGCCTAAAACTCTTTACACCTCAGAAGCACCAACTTCTGGGGTTTTTGTGATTTTTTTACACTTATCCCAACCGTCAAGGATTCTAGCATTGCTGGGGAAACTATTTTTACGCTTCGTTAGCAAATAAAGCGTAACTTAGTCTTCCCCAGGCGGCGTAACAGCTTACATAATTCTCGTATAAACTGCTCTAAATCAGTGATGAAAGTGAATACCTATGAAAATATCATAGACAAATTCAAAAAAGTCCTTTTTCTGCAATAACCCGGAAGTTTGGGGACTACCTTTTTCATCCAATAACGGCTTCATTAAATAATAAGCCGGTTGATAATTATACCAAGGAATCGAAGGCCATAGATGATGAATTAAATGGTAATTCTGCCCTAAAATCAGGATATTGAGAACTTTACCTGGATAAACCCGGGCATTTTTCCAGCGATTTCTTTCCACAAACGGACGGTGGGGTAAATAATCAAAAAATAACCCCAAGGTTATTCCCACTAAAAAAGCGGGAATAAACCAAAAGTTAAGAATATAGCCCAAAAAATGATATTGGACAGAAATATAAACAATAGTAATGATGATTAAGCGACTAACAAACCATTCTAGTAGTTCATAATTACGCCATAATCGTCTTTGGAAGAAAAATACCTCATGGTACAAAAATCTCACCGCAATTAACCACAGGGGTCCACCTGTGGAAACATAATGATCTGGGTCATCTTCAGGATGATTAACATTACCATGATGCTGCAAATGTACTCGTGTAAATACTGGAAAAGCAAAGGCGAGAATTAAGGCACTACAATGCCCTAAGATAGCATTAACAATTCGATTCCGATGGGCTGACTGGTGACAAGCATCATGAATGATTGTTCCTGAACAATGGAGTGCTAGTGTATTGATACTAAAACACAACCAATGAGGCCATTCCCACAACCAATACCCAAAATTAGATAAAACCAACATCATCACTACGACTAAAAACATCAGTAGCGTGGGGTTAAAATCACCAGGAGGTGATAAAAGTTCTTTGGGGGGAATTGTCAGTGGCTTTTGTGCCTCCGACGTGAGCATTATTAACTCCTTTAATTCATAATCAATCTTTACGGATCATACTATTAATCTTAGTTAAGAGTAAAGTTATGTAAAGCAAGATTGATTTACAGTTCTGTTGAAGGGTCAATAAATGAGGCTATGATTCTTGGCTAAACCAGTGCTTTTAGATAAAAAACTCTCTCAGAGGACTGTTGCCAATGTACGATATCAAATTTATACCATAATTACCGACCTAACGGCCTGTAACATTGATTTAGCAGTTAATAAAAAAGACAGTTCGTTTAATTCATACCAATTTGCAAAATGATGGTGATCAATGGAAAAATGAATTGCTGATACTGTCAGTCTTTCATCATCCAAAATCTTAAATCTCAAATGGTATAAGCAAAGATGACGATAAATTCCCCGGTAGACTCCAAAAATCTTCAACCCAGCCCATGACGCAATTAAGAGATCCTCAGCGCCGCACTAAAATTGTTGCTACTATTGGACCTGCTACCAGTAGTCCAGAAATGCTGAAAGCAATTATTGAAGCGGGTGCTACAACCCTTAGACTCAACTTCTCCCACGGAACTCATGCTGATCATCAGCGTAGTATTCGGTTAATTAGGCAAACTGCTTTTGAATTAAATAGACCAGTAGCAATTCTCCAAGATTTACAAGGTCCCAAAATCCGTTTGGGGCGATTTGAAAATGGTTCTATAATCTTAGCCAAGGGCGATCGCTTCACTTTGACAAATCGTCCCATAGAAGGAACTCAAGAAATAAGTTGTGTCACTTACGATTACTTAGCAGATGAAGTTCCTGTGGGTGCAAAAATCCTCCTCGATGATGGTAAAGTCGAAATGGTGGTAGAGGACATCAACCGCGAAAAAGGTGATTTACACTGTCGTGTCACAGTTCCAGGTAAACTTTCTAACAATAAAGGTGTTAATTTTCCGGGAGTTTACTTATCCATTAAAGCCATGACCGACAAAGACCGGGAGGATCTGATGTTTGGTCTAGACCAGGGTGTTGATTGGGTAGCACTTTCCTTTGTCCGTAATCCCCAAGATATCATCGAAATTAAAGAACTAATTTCTAGCACCGGTAAAAGTGTCCCTGTAGTTGCTAAAATCGAAAAACACGAAGCCATTGAACAAATGGAAGCAGTTTTATCTTTGTGTGACGGTGTCATGGTGGCTAGAGGTGATTTAGGGGTAGAACTACCAGCCGAAGATGTACCCGTACTACAAAAACGGCTAATTGCTACAGCTAACCGCTTGGGTATTCCCATCATTACCGCTACCCAAATGCTAGATAGCATGGTCAGTAACCCCCGTCCCACCCGCGCCGAAGTATCCGATGTTGCCAATGCGATTTTAGACGGTACAGACGCAGTAATGCTTTCCAATGAAACTGCCGTCGGTAGTTTCCCTGTGGAAGCCGTAGCGACCATGGCCAGGATAGCAGAACGCATGGAACAGGAGTACGCACAAAACCCCAACTCCCGTCAGTCACGGGATAATAGACCCTCTATTCCCAATGCTATTAGCCAAGCAGTTGGTCAAATTGCGGAAAATTTGGGTGCAGCAGCAATTATGACTTTAACACAAACTGGAGCTACAGCCCGCAACGTTTCTAAATTCCGCCCGAAAACACCAATTTTAGCAATTACACCCCATGTTAACGTAGCGAGACAGTTACAGATGGTCTGGGGCGTAAGACCGCTTCTAGTGTTAGAATTACCTTCCACAGGTCAGACGTTCCAAGCAGCTATCAATGTAGCCCAGGAAAAAAACCTCTTAACAGAAGGTGATTTAGTGGTAATGACCGCTGGGACACTTCAGGGGGTTTCCGGGTCAACAGACTTGATTAAGGTGGAAGTGGTGACTGCTATACTTGGCCAGGGAATTGGTCTAGGACAAGGTTCAATTACTGGACGCGCTAAGGTAGTTCATAATGCTATGGATGCCAGTAATTTTAATTCTGGTGATATTCTAGTAGCATCCCGCACAGGTGTGGATTTTGTAGAAGCAATTCGCAAAGCTGGAGGTATTATTACTGAGGAAGATAGTCTCACTAGTCACGCCGCAGTTATTGGTTTACGTTTAGGTGTACCAGTAATTCTGGGTGTCAAGGAAGCAACACAGGTAATTAAAGACGGTGCGATTTTAACTTTAGATATACAGCGAGGTTTGATTTACTCCGGCGCTGTGGGAACTTAAACAATTAAAAATTCAAAAAAATAATTTTGGATTTTTAATTTTTGGGTTTTGAAAACATTTCACGCAGAGACGCAAAAGGCGCGAAAGGCGTTTTCTGCGTCTTGGTTTTATGAGAAATAAACCACGTTCGCGTAGCGTCCCGTCAGGGATAGAAGCAAAGGACACGAAGGAAGAAGAGGAAGAAGAAGGTTATTTATTCTGCAAACATTTCCGCTAAGATATCCAAAACTGCTTTTTGTTCTTCTGTGGTAATTTGACCGAGAAGTTTGACTAATCGGATTTTATCTATTGTGCGAATTTGGTCAAGTACGATTTGTCCTTCTTTTCTTTGAAGTTGACAGGTTACTCTTGTGGGGTATGGTTGCCCTTTTGTTGTCATTGGTGCAACTATTACGGTGGAAATATAATGGTTTATTTCATTGGGTGAAATTATTAAACAGAGGCGTGTTTTTTTAATTTCACTCCCAATGGTAGGGTCAAGATTAACTAGAAAAACATCAAATCTGTTGACTACCATTGCCATTCATTTTCATCCCATTCTGTTGTGTTGATATCATCTAATAAGATATCATCGCGGTTTTCTGCCATTTCTATAAATGCTTTTTCCCAACCTTTTCTTATTTGTTCAACTGGGCGAATAATGAGATGATTTCCTTGAACTTCTATTTCTACTTCTGAGTTAATTCCACTTTGTTCTAATAGGGTTTTGGGGATGCGTAACCCTTGGGAGTTGCCGATTTTGACTATTCGGGTTTTGATTGCTGTACCCATTTTTGTAATTAGGGATAGGTTGGTGATTACATTGTAACTACAAAGATAAAAATAGTCAAGTAGAGGAAGATATGTTTATTTAGTGAGGTATGTTAATCACAGTTTAGATGCTGCACAGAAAAAATTACAAATTATTGCGAAGAGATATGTAAACAGGTTTTTGAGTATAATGAAGTAATGAATAACAAATATTGTTCTATATGAGTAAATTTGCGAGTTCGATTAATTTACAATTATCACCTGATTCTTTACGTCAGGGTGAGTCGGCTATTCGTCAGGAATTAGCTTTACAGTTATACGCACAGAATATTTTTACTTTTGGTCAAGCACGACGTTTGGCTAATTTATCTGTTTGGGAATTTCAGCAGCTTTTAGGAGAAAGGAAAATTGAACGACATTATAATGAAGTTGATTTATTGGAAGATGTTAAGACTATTCAAGAAGGTTTTTAATAATTGTGACTGTTATTTGCAATGCTACACCTCTAATTAACTTTGCTGCTATCAATCGTCTAGATATTTTAAAGGAGGTATTTGGACAAGTTATAATTCCTCAAGCTGTTTATGATCAAACAACAGTTTCAGGATTTTTGTGGTCACAATTTATTTTACAAGCTGTTGCTTCTGAATGGCTACAAGTTCGCACTGTCTCAAATATAGACCCTATTATTTCTCTAGAACTAGATGATGGAGAACGAGAAGCTATTGCTTTAGCTCTTGAAACGGGTGTAAATAAAATTTTGTTAGATGAACGGGATGCTCGTAAAGTAGCTCAAAGTATAGGATTACGATTAATTGGTACTCTTGGTATTCTTTTATTAGCTAAGGAGAAACATATTATTCCTGAAATCAAACCGTTACTTGATGCGATGATTGATGTGGCTCAATATTGGGTAAATCAGAATCTGTATGAACAAGTTTTAAGGCCAGTAGGAGAGCTATGAAATGATAGGATATGAGATGGTTTAAGAGTTTTTTTATGGAAAGAATATTTTCTATCTCTTTGTTTTATACTGAGGTAGAGAGTTAGTTTTTTAGATTTTTACACTAATATTTTGAGAAGGAGATTTATGGAGAATCAAGATAAAGCCAAAAAGAGCGATATACTATACCGCAATTATATATATCCTCATGCCGAGAGCATCTTTTCATTTAATCCCAAATCAATAGAAGATATTAAAGATGATTGTATAGTTGTACTTGATACAAATTCACTGCTTGTTCCTTATATGACAGGTAAAGAAAGCCTTGAACAAATCAGTAAAATATATAAATTATTAGTAGATAGTAAACGGCTTGTAATTCCTGGGCAGTCAGCACGAGAATTTGCTGAACATAGAGTAACTAAACTAAAGGAATTATATCAGCAGGTTTCTAGGAAAAAAACTAACCCTGCTCTTTTAGGTAGTTATCCCTTGCTAGAGGGTTTAGTGGCCTATCAAAAAGCTATTGAGTTTGAAAAAAAATTAAATGATTCAATTCGTGAGTATAACAAGTTAATAGATGAAATACTTGATAATATTAGGCAATGGTATTGGAATGATCCAGTTAGTAAGTTGTATAGCTCTCTTTTCGCCAGAGATGTAGTATTGGATATTAAGATTGAAAAAGAAGAATTACAGAAAAGAATAAAAGATGATTTTGAAAATAAGATACCACCAGGATATAAAGACGCAAATAAACCAGATGGCGGAGTGGGTGATGTAATAATCTGGTACACTATCTTAGAACTTGGAAAAGTTTATAATAAAAGTGTTCTTTTTGTATCTTCTGATCAAAAACCTGATTGGTGGAGTCAAAGTGAAAATCGTCCCTTGTATCCTCGTTATGAGCTTGTAGAAGAATTTCGTCGTGCTTCAGATGGTCAATCTTTTCATATAACGGGACTTAGGCAAAAAAATAGACCAAAAACACTTATAATCTAGATATATCAAGCTTTCACATCGAAACTAACTCTCATGAAAGAGACAACACCCACAGCCATGCCCCCATGCTTTGAAAAGTGGTGTCAAAGGTTTGACAACGTATTTGGTCATAAAGCCCAAAAAAGGGAGTTTAGACATTATTTAGGAGGATTATTAGGAGAAAGCGAGCGAAAAAACATATCCCAGATGGCAGAGAACGCTGTAGGCGTAACTTACTACAGATTACACCATTTTTTAACAGAAGCACCGTGGTCAGCAATCAAGGTAAATGAACGACGTTTGCAGGTAATGAACAAGTGTGGTCAGACCAGAATCAGTAGGGGATTTAGCTTGATAATTGATGATTCAGGACATAGAAAAAGTGGTAACTTGACTCAGGGGGTAGGAAGACAATATATCGGAGAAATTGGTAAAACAGATAACGGGATAGTAGTAGTAACAAGTCATTTATATGATGGGAGAAAAAGCCTACCATTAGATATAGAATTATATCAACACGCAGATTCTTTGTCCGAAGGAAAACAAGACCCTCTATTTGAGAAAAAAACAGAGATAGCAATTAAGTTAATAGACCAAACTCTGGGACGAGGATATCAACCAGGAATTGTGATTGTAGATGGGGGATATGGTAACAATACATCATTTTTATTAGAACTAGAAAGTCGAAAATTAAAGTATTTAGGAGGAGTAGCCAAAAATCGGAAAGTTACAATTAGTGAGCAAGAGAATAATCAACAAACAATTAGGCTAGATGAATTGGCAAAGACTTTACCTCAAGAGGCTTTTAGCGAAATCAAACTCAATTTAGATAAACCTAGAACAGTATGGGTAGCAACCAAAGAAGTAGAGATATCACGTCTGGAAGGTAAACGAAGTATAGCTATCGTCATGAATGCTGCTACTTTTTCTGATGCCACAGATATCGACTACTTTATTACCAATGTTTCTACATCTATTGTGACTCCAGAATGGATAGTCAACACCTATTCTCAACGAAATTGGGTAGAGGTGTTTTATAGAGAAGCCAAAGGTTTTTTAGGATTTAAAGAATATCAAGTCCGAGATAAAACCAGTCTCATGCGACATTTTATCCTGGTTTTTTGTGCTTATACTTTTATTCTTTGGCATCAATTAACTGGTGGTTTTAGACGCAGGTGGTCCACTAAACCTTTGAACACTTTTACTGAGGCTTTAGAAGCCTTCAGAACTGCTATTTCTTTTCGATTTGTCGAGTGGTTGACTGTCAATCGTGACGTATTTGCCGCTCATAAAGCCAGTTTTGGCTTTATTTGGGCTTGATTTTTCTTTAAGTCCCGCTAATGACAAAATTTAATTTTATCTTCTTGAATGATATTTTTTATACTAAAAAGTCTGCGATTAGAGCGATACTTTCCGGTGTTATGAGGTACATATCTAGCGGGCAAGATGCCCGCACCACAAGAGTTTCATGATTCAACTTTGTACCTCACCCCAAAAGCGATCGCTTTATTCATTATTTCCGATTTCAATTCACCAGTAATTAAATTGCGATCGCCTAATCTTACGGTTTCTTGAGATCAAAGCCAACCTGGTTCTAAATGGAATCATGGTAATAGTTATGGTATAGCAATTGATACTACATCTTCAGAAATTGTTTATTGGTTAGCCGTGAAATTAATTTCATGGCGGTTATGGTAAATAACAGATAAGCCATTTGTAGCTGAATGTGTCACCAATTAGCATTGGTAAACCCGTACAGATTTTCAAAAGGAAGTCATACCCGGTGGTATCATCCTTTATTACCTAGTGATCCGATTACCATATCTGGTAAAGATGGAGATGATGCTAAACTATATATAGAAAAAGAAGTTACCGAAAAATTAGCAAAATTAAAATCAATTCAAGAAGAGGAGTCAGCAGAATGAATTTACCTTACACAATTATTATTCAATGGAGTAGTGAAGATAAATGTTATTTAGTTCATTTACCAGAATTTCCTACTCAAAAATATCATACTCATGGTAATACTTATGAAGAAGCTATTAAAAATGCTCAGGAAGTTATAGAAATGCTAATTGCCGAATATCAAGAAGATGGTAAACCTTTACCTGTAGTTAAATCTTTGGAACAATTAATGAAGGTGGCTTAATATT
>LJOT01000527.1 GCA_001672075.1 Anabaena sp. CRKS33 | reverse complement strand
AGTTTTTTAATGCTCAATATGGGGAATCTATCAGGAAATTAATTGCTGAAGGTAAATATCTTCATAAAATAGTGCATTTTGGAGATCAACAAGTGTTTCTAAAAGTTTCAACTTATACTTGTTTGCTTTTCTTGAGAAAATCACAACAATCTGATTTAGAAATGGAAAAAGTTACTGATTTAATAGATTGGAAAAATAATCATAATAGTCAAACAGGAATTATTAATCATTCGTTAGTTTCTGAGTCAGCATGGAATTTTATTCTGGGAGAAGATGCTAAGTTATTTGCAAAATTACAACAAATTAAATCTAGACTAGAAGATGTAACAGAAAGGATTTTTCAAGGAATTAAAACTAGTGCTGATAAAATATATATTGTGGAAGAATTATCACGGGAAGATAATTTAATCCAGGTTTTTTCAAAACAAAAACAAATAGCATACTGGTTAGAATCTAATTTACTACATCCTTTGATTAAAGGTGGTGATAGTAAAAGATATTATTTGTCTAAAACTAATAAGTTAATTATTTTTCCCTATATGCTTAAAAATAATGGTTCTATGGAATTAATTTCTATGAATACCTTTGAAAGTGAATATCCTTTAACTTGGAATTATTTACTAGATAATAAAAATTATTTAGAAAGTAGAGAAAATAATAAAATGTTAGGAGAAAATTGGTATGGATATAGTAGATTTCAAGCTTTAAATGTCATGGCTTTACCAAAAATATTTACTCCTGATATTGCGACTGGTTCATCATTTACATGGGATAAAACAGGGGAGATATTTTTTACGGGTGGTGTCGCTGGAGGATATGGAATTTTAGTTAAATCTATTTATTCATGGGAATACATTTTAGCGTTGTTAAATAGTAAAGTCCTAGAATTTTATCTCAAAAAATCATCTACATCAATGAGAGGTGGTTACTATAGTTTTGAATCTCGGTTTATTCGCAATCTTCCTATTAAAATTATTGATAATTCTCAAATAATAGAGAAGCAAAAACATGATTTAATTGTTAATTTGGTACAACAAATGCTTGATCTTCATCAACAACTCAATCAAGCAAATACACCCCCATCCAAAAAAATGATTCAGCAACAAATTCAAGCCACTGATAGACAAATCAATCAATTAGTTTATGAAATTTATGAATTAACTGATGCAGAAATAACTATGATTGAAAGTATTGAAAGTACATAAATTTACTTCATACACACCAGCGCCCATACAAACAAGTATTCCAATACTAATTCCCCAGCTATTACCTAAACTGATATCTAAAATCCAGTTAGATAAACCACCAAATATTAAAAAAGTTGGCAATTTTGGTCAAAAAAGAGTTATTATAGATTTATATAAAACTAACATTTTTTCAAATATGAAAGCACCTGATAGCATTATTAAACTGGTTGAACATTTTCAGTCTTCGATAGAATTGTATCGTGCAGGGGGAATTAATGAAACACAAACCAGAATTGAATTTATTAATCCTTTCTTTGCTGCTTTA
>LJOT01000997.1 GCA_001672075.1 Anabaena sp. CRKS33 | reverse complement strand
ATGTTAATCCCACAGGTAAAACCGTTGGTTTAGATGTTGGTCTTAACAGTTTCTACACTAATTCTCAAGGGGATAAAATTGATAATCACAGGTATTTGCGGAAATCAGAAAAATCTTTAAAACGATTACAAAAAAAAGTTAGTCGTAAAAAGAAAGGTTCTAATAATCGTAAAAAAGCTATTAACCGTCTTGGTAGAAAACACTTGCAAGTTTCACGTCAACGTAAAGACTTTGCTGTGAAAACAGCATTGTGCGTGGTCAAATCTAACGATTTAGTGGCCTTTGAAAAACTGCAAGTGAAAAATATGGTTAAAAATAGCAAATTAGCTAAGTCAATTAGTGATGTGGGATGGTCATTATTTACTCAA
>LJOT01000243.1 GCA_001672075.1 Anabaena sp. CRKS33 | reverse complement strand
CCTATTCCCTGTTCCCTGTTCCCTGTTCCCTGTTCCCTGTTCCCTGTTCCCTGTTCCCTGTTCCCTGTTCCCTGTTCCCTGTTCCCTGTTCCCTGTTCCCTATTCCCTGTTCCCTGTTCCCTGTTCCCTGTTCCCTGTTCCCTGTTCCCTGTTCCCTATTCCCTCTTAGTAATTACTAATGAATAGTTCTTGGCCTTTTTCCGCTTTTTTTTGTTTATAGTTATTCATGCCATATTGTAGTTCCCATTCAATGATATTTGCCCATTTAAAGTTTTCTCTTATTTCTGGACAATCATCATAGGTAATTAACCATTTGTGGGGACATTGTTTTAAATTTGCAGCAAATCTTTGATGATCAAATCCTGTATGTAAATCTCCTTTTTTACCATATAATTTAGATTTCTCAGCTTGTAAATAGGGAGGATCTAAAAATATGAATACCTCTACTCCCGGCTGATTAATTATCAAGCTATAATCTAAGTTAGTGATTTTCATATCTGGTGTTAAGATAGTGGCTAATTTTTCCAGTCTATCTATTGATGAATTGGTAAATCTTTTGTGAAAAGATTCTAAAGAAAATCCTCCTGATTCTATAGTTCCTGAAAATGTAATTCTATTCAGAACAAAAAAGCGCGTTGCCCTTTCTAAATCTGATAATGTGTTAACATCTATATGGGCTAATTTAGCAAAGAGTAATTTTCCGTCTTGGTAATTTTCCTTAACATGACGAACTTCAGCGACTAATTTCGATAAATCAGATTGTGCTAAATGCCAAAACAGATATAATTCCGGGTTTAAATCATTAATTGCAATCTTTAAATCAGGATATTTTTGTTTAAGATAAATAAATACAGAACCACCACCAACAAAAGGTTCTCGCAACTCAGAAAACTTTTTTGGGAGATATTCAGATATTTGCTTGATTGCTTTTGATTTACCACCAGGATAACGGAGAGGACTTTTGATATTCATTGTATTTGAGCTTTCAGAAGTGATAAGATAAATTTTGCCTTCTCATATCTACAGCAAAATTACCCATCTTCACAACCTACCATATCAGCTTATGAACCGTTCAACACCTTATCAACCCTTAATATTACGAATCCTGCATGGTATCAGCGGGACTTTAGTAATTGGTGCAATTATCAGCGGATTTCTAATTTACAACACTTTTGACAAAAGATTTGGATCTATCCCCATTCCTAAAATTAATCCTATCCAGGATATTCACGGCACATTAGCACTATTTTTCTTGATTTTACTACCATTTTTCGCCCTTTATAGTTTTCATGCCGGTAAAAGACGCTTATTACAACCAGACTCTATGCAAAATCTGACTCAAATTGGCAGACCAATTTGGTGGGTAAGTTTGCAACGGTTAGCAAATACTAAAATGTTAATTGCTGCGGTTTTAGCAGTAGTCTCTGGTAGAATGATGAAAGAAGAATGGCTACCTACAGGAGAATTTGATCATATTTGGTATTCTCTTCATTTAATAGCTTGGTTAATCATGATTTGTTGTTTAGCAATTCATATTTTGATGTCAGCTAAAGTTGGTGGTGTGCCATTATTACTGTCAATAATATCATGGAAATTCCGCCCGGAAGATAGTCCAGGGAATTGGTATAGTCGTTTGCGTAGTTGGTTGAGTAATTTTTCTGATCATATTCAGGAAGAAATTAATCAGTTTATGGGCGGTAGTTTATTATTGAAAATCATTGAGGTGATTGTTTTATTAGGAATTATTGCCGCGTTTATTTTACCAGTGTTTTTCTCAAGTGAACAATAAAGTCTATCTTGATGTTTTATTATGTTTTAGATAAGTAAGTGAACGGAAAAAAACCGACATAAGTAACGAAAACTCAAATTGCCCAAAACCTCTTCCCCTCTTCCCCTCTTCCCCTCTTCCCCTCTTCCCCTCTTCCCCTGTTCCCTGTTCCCTGTTCCCTGTTCCCTGTCCCCTATTCCCTGTCACCTGTTCCCTGTTCCCTGTTCCCTGTTCCCTGTTCCCTGTCACCTATTCCCCTCTTCCCCTGTTCCCTGTTCCCTGTTCCCTGTTCCCTGTTCCCTGTTCCCTGTCACCTATTCCCCTCTTCCCCTGTTCCCTGTTCCCTGTTCCCTGTTCCCTATTCCCTGTCACCTAATTAACATAGCGTTCAAGTAAAGCTTCTGCATATTTGTGGTGTTCTGCCACTAATTGAGGAGGAGATAATATTTGGGCTTTATCCATATAACGATAAACCCAGCGACTAAATTCATTTAAAGACCGACCTGGTAAATCTATAGCATATTCTATATAAGAATATTGCCCATTTTGATCAATAAATCCAGTGGTAATTTTTTGGCGAGGATGACGAAGTTCTCCTTCTAAAATAAAATTTGATATGGGAGGATAAAAACGTACTTTTACCTCAATAAATTCCAGATTTCCTGCTAATTCTAATCGCTGTGGTTCTAGCTTACCTAAATTTAAACCCCAACCATTTTCTAGTAGTTTATATGCTGTAACTAAACTTTCTCTTTGTTTTTCTAAACCCCGTGGTTGCATTTTCACAAGATCACAATGACTATTGAAGCGGTTAATACGCCCCATAATTAAATGTCCATTTTCGTAAAGTTCATGTAATAAATACCAAGCAATATCATGATATATTAACTGTAAAGGAAATACCTTAAACCGCCCAGTATGACCAGAACCATATAAATCTCTGGCACGGGAAATTTCAATAGCTTGTCCCTCAATAATAGCCTGTTCTAATAATGGTAATTGATGAAATAATGTATCGCGGTTTTCTCCCTGAATCGCCATTTCTTCCGGGTCAGTATAAATAATAGCCCGGTTGAGATGTTGACGAGTAGGATAAAAAAGTTCTCCTTCCAGGGACTTGTCTAAACCACGTAATCTTTTACTGAGACTTTCATAAATGCGTCTAGCTTGGGCATCACCCTGGTATTGTGCTTGAGATGCTAAGGCGTTAAATGCTACTTTTAATTCTGTTATGGAAAGCGCACCTGTTCCTAAATAATATCCCCAGCGATACATTCGGCGGTCAAGAATAGCATAACGTCTGAGGGTTTCTAAATCTTTGCGGAGGGTGGAAAGGGCTGGATATCCTGGAGGTAATTCTATATTTAATTCTGCTGCTAACTTTTGCAGATATGCTTTTACAGAACTAATTGCATCATGAGTTTCATTGTTACTGGAGTCGAGAAAATCAGGACTACCGACACCGGGATATTTTAATAATGTAGCAATTAACAGCAGCAAACGTTCAAAGGCCAAACGTTCTGTATAGGAATGGGTAGATTTTTTAGACATGGTAAATCACTGGCGGAAATTTATAGTACATTAATCTCAGTGCAAAAAGAAAATATTTAAACTATTGGTAGAAATTAGCTGTAACTGTTGTCAATATTGCTTTAGGTAAGATAACTATCATAATTTAGTTTATAGTCTTTTTCTGGCTTTTTACTAATTCTGCGGTTATGGTAATCAACAGGATCTTGAAGTTAGCCTTTTTACACTATTTTACACTATGTATATTTCTCGACGTTCTGCTACATTCAGAAATGTTTCTATATCTACTGTGAATGGTGGTATTACTTTAGTGATTTTGTTAATTGCACCTTTGGGTTTAGCGGCAGTTATTATTAATACTTTGTTAATAACGGTAGCTACTTATATAGTGGCTAGTGCAGCAGATAGGGTAATTTTGTGGTTAGAACCCGAACAAAATGCAGAATTAACCTCTTCTGGAACAGGTGAATATCGTTCTCGAAAAAAATCTTATTTACAACGTTGGTGGCGTTAATAATTAAATCACTTTTGATAATTCCATGCAGACCCTTTATGTTGCTGAACAGAATTGTTATGTCTGTTTACAGAAAGAAACTTTATTAGTTAAACAAGGGGATACTGTTTATATTGAAGTCCAGTTACCCTTGTTAGAACAAATTTTGATTTTTGGTCAATCGCAAATCACAACCCAAGTGATTCGTGCTTGTTTATGGCGGGATATTCCCATTGCTTATTTATCAAGAATGGGTTACTGCTATGGCAGAATTTTACCCATTTCTAGGGGATACCGCCAATTATCCCGTTATCAACAACAATTATCCCCCATAGACAGGTTAATTACCGCTAGGGAACTTGTTAAAAGTAAATTAAAAAATAGCCGGGTGCTATTAAGAAGACAGCAGAAAAAACGAGATTCAGAACTTATAGAACGGGTTTTAGACAGTTTAGATTATTTAGCTACACAAGCAGCCACAGCAGATAATTTAGAACGGTTAATGGGCTTTGAAGGTGCTGGTGCGGCTCAATATTTCTCGGCTTTTAGTGAATGTCTGACTAATTCTGACTTTGTATTTTCTGGTCGTAGTCGTCGCCCTCCAGGAAACCCTGTGAATGCCATGTTAAGTTTTGGGTATCAAGTCCTGTGGAATCATCTTTTAGCATTAATTGAAATTCAAGGTCTTGACCCCTATTATGCTTGTTTACATCAAGGAAATGATGGTCATGCGGCCTTAGCTTCTGATTTAATTGAAGAGTTCCGCGCTCCTTTGGTAGACTCCCTGGTAATGTGGTTAATTAATCGCAAAATTATGGATGTTAAGGCTGATTTTGAATTTAAAAATGGGGGATGTTATTTGAATAATTTGGGTAGGAAAAAGTTTTTACGGGGGTTTTTGCAAAGAATGACGGAGGAAATTCAAACTAATCAGGAAATCAAGCAACCAAAGTGGGATTTATTAACTCAACAAGTGAAGGCTTTTAAACAGTTTGTTTATAATCCCAGTCACCATTATAAAAGTTATCGAATTGATTGATTTTTTCGGATATTTGTGTTATGTTTTTGTATGTGATTTCCTACGATATTCCTGATGATAAACGCCGGCAAAAAATAGCTGATTTATTAGAGGGTTATGGTCAGCGGGTACAGTATTCTGTATTTGAATGTCGGTTAAATACGGAAAAGTACAATGATTTCCGTCGTCGGTTAAGGAAGATTGTCAAGTTGGAGGAGGATAATGTCAGGTTTTATCCCTTGTCTAGACATACTCTTTCCCAAGTGGAAACTTGGGGGGTGGGTGTGCCTGTGATTGAGCCTCCGGGTTCGATTATTGTGTAGTTTTTCCGAAGGTCAGGTAAAATAGCTGTAATGTTGATTTTTTCGTTGGGAACTTAGGTCGCTTGCTGGGTAAGGGTTTTGGGGGTTTTTTCCCGCTGTGGGTTGGTGGTTTTAACACTTTTTTTTCTGACCTTCGGAAACCGTCTCTGGACACCTTGCTAGGTAAGGGTTTAAAATTGAGGTGTCCCCACTCGCTGGGGACATTAATTGAATGGAAACTCCACAAGATGTTGACAATATCAAGCCTCCAGGTCCAGTCAGTCCCCACTCGCTGGGGACATTAATTGAATGGAAACTTGTGAATAAAGAGGGCTGTTTCCAACCATCGCGTTCACCATCCAAATAGTCCCCACTCGCTGGGGACATTAATTGAATGGAAACCGCGATCGCATGATTGGTAAAAAATGCAAAAGCAAAGAGTCCCCACTCGCTGGGGACATTAATTGAATGGAAACTGTTTCCCTATACACTAAATGCTTTTTTCGCTTGGGTCCCCACTCGCTGGGGACATTAATTGAATGGAAACAAAAAATCTTTATACCAACGGTATACGGTAACTTGGTCCCCACTCGCTGGAGACATTAATTGAATGGAAACGCTTTATTAGAAGTTGCGATCGCATACTCCGCGTCAATGATGTCCCCACTCGCTGGGGACATTAATTGACTTCTTTACTCTTGCCTCTTGCCTTGCTATAACGACAATTTTCAACGCCAACCTACTTACTCATATTTATT
>LJOT01000996.1 GCA_001672075.1 Anabaena sp. CRKS33 | reverse complement strand
ACATATTTTTGAATAATGACAACAATATTAGCTTGGTAATTGTTGAGTGACATATTCTATAGTATCCAACTTTTGTAAAGCCTTAATTAATTTGTCCTTAATTTTAATTTCTCCTGCCCAACTTACATATTCATCGTCCCCTCCTGATAGGTTTTCTGCTGTCCAATTAGTCAAGAAAAATTCTGATGAAACTTGATATTTTGTTTCAAATTCTTGCAATAATTTATTAGTTTTATCTAAGGATCTTTGTAAATTTTTAATCTCAGATTCAATAGCTCCTTTAATTAGGTTTTGGACGATTTCAACGTCGGGAGAATCAGATTTAATTTGTACTTGTAACATAAGGTTTACTTTTTGTCGTTACTAATT
>LJOT01000526.1 GCA_001672075.1 Anabaena sp. CRKS33 | reverse complement strand
TTTGCATTCAATAAAGTAAAAATCCTGTCCAGTTCTAATATTCCTGCTAATTCAGCTTCTTCTGTTGTAGTTAACATTCCTGCTTTATTTTTATCAGCGGGTTGTTCTAACCTAGATTGCAATTCTGGGAGGATGTTTTTTGTCTGAATCAGGATGTCCAGGATTACGGGATTTTCAGGATGTGGTTGTTTATTTGAGGTGGGGATTTTGAGGATGTTTTTTGTCTGAATCAGGATGTCCAGGATTACGGGATTTACAGGATGTTATTGTTTATTTGAAGTGGGGATTTTGAGGGTATTTTTGTCTGAATCAGGATAACCAGGATTAGAGGATGTTGTTGTTTGATTGTCTATGAGAAGTACAGATTTTAGGATGTTAGATAATAAATTATCCGTTAAATTATTTGTTGTTATTTGTTGACTGTTAGTGTAACTGTATTTTATAATATCTCAGTATTCACAGACAATTCATCATTGGTTCGCATGATCTTTAAGTAAATTATGTGTATGAATATGTGTATTATACATTATTTTATCTGAATCAGGATAAAAAGGATGTACAAGATGTTATAATATTGATAAACTTTCACTAAAATATACAGTTATGGCGATCGCTATTTCCCTGACTCCAGAACTAGAAGCAAGACTACGTGAAAAAGCAACCCAACAAGGAAAAGATATCAGTTTAGTTGCGGCTGAATTATTAAAAAATATCCTAGATTGGGAATTAGAAGATTCACAAGCAGCTATTCAAGGTATTCAACAAGGATTAGAAGATTTTGAAGCAGGTCGCTTTCAGTCTTTTGATGATTTTGCCGAAGAACAACGTCGTAAATATAACCTGCCCCGTTAAGTATGAAATAATATATTGATATCTCTAGTGTAGCAGAAGCGGAGGCTGACAAAGCATTTTTACAAATGTCTCAAATAACTTCTCCTGAAAATGCAAGTCAGTGGTATGCAGGGTTACTACGACTAATTGCATCTTTATCAAAAATGCCAAAACGATGTTCTTTAGCTAGAGAAAATGATTATTTTAGTCAAGAAATTCGGCAAATAATTTATGGAAAAGGACGCAACGCATACAGGATAATTTTCACAATTATAGAAGGAGAAGAAATTTATACAGTTCGTGTTCTTCATATTCGTCATGCAGCACAGCAGACTATAGGTGAAGTTCCTGATGAATTTGAACAAGAATAATATCGCATTTTTGATGAGATAGTTTCAGAATCAGGATGTCCAGAATTACGGGATTTTCAGGATGTTGTTGTTTATTTGAGGTGGGGATTTTGAGGATTTTTTGTCTGAATCAGGATAACCAGGATTAAGGGATTTTCAGGATGTGGTTGTTTATTTGCAGTGGGGATTTTGAGGGTATTTTTGTCTGAATCAGGATAACCAGGATTACGGGATTTATAGGATGTTATTGTTTATTTGAGGTGGGGATTTTGAGGGTATTTTTGTCTGAATCAGGATAACCAGGATTAAGGGATTTACAGGATGTTATTGTTTATTT
>LJOT01000021.1 GCA_001672075.1 Anabaena sp. CRKS33 | reverse complement strand
GGAATCGCTAACTCACTATTTTCGGAGATAATTTCCCAATCATAGCCGGCACTTTCGCAAAATTCCTGAACATCAGCAGCATCCATCATTTCCACTGTGGGTACAGCGAAGTCTTGAGCTTCCAACATTAAAGCATAGCGAGTAGCATCATCTTCTGATTCAAACATGAGGATTTGATTACCTTCTAACCCTTGGCCATTGGTAATGCGAACGCTGTGAATGCCCTCATTATCCGTACCAGCATTAAAAATTAGTACAAAAACACGCATTATCCATCCTTTAATTTCTTGTCTAACTTATATTAAGGTTCTATGCTTTGCATTTGCAAAAGTCTGAGATCATTTTTGTCGGATTTTCAGGACTCACAGCTAAACTAAAAGATTTTCCAATCATATAGTTAATTAACTATAAGTTTTTTAAATAGGAATTTGATAAAAAAGGTCAAGTTGAATAATTGCCCCTCTATTCTCAATATTCTTGAGAATATTCTCAATAACTCGACGAAAAAAGTTCATTTTCGGGCTTGACTTTCTCAACTATTTTTTTTAAAATAATTTTTGATATAATCTGCTTGTGCTTATTTGCTACAATTTTATAAAATTATCAGATGATAGTTCTTCCTCGTCGGTTCTATCATAACAGATTAAAAACTCTTTGTCAATACTTTTTATGCATTTTTTCTGCAAAAAAATGCCAACTAGCCAACTATCTGCGCCTATGGGTGATAAAAACAATATTAATTTACATAAAAGTAGAAGATAGTTCTTCCTCGTCGATTTCATGATAACAGATTAAAAATATCTTGTCAATACCTTTGACTCTCTTTTTGCCGAAAATTTAGTTGAAAAACCTCGTTCTATAAAAACAGCTTTTGGTATAATAGACAAAGTGAGTGTCAAATATCCAGCAGCGTAAATTTAGCGGGCTTCCTCATCCCATCAGTTCTGGTGAAAACAAGATGTCTAACTCTCCTAGTCAAAATTCTCACTCCAGAAACTCTGGGTTTGAGCGTCTACGGTTAACAATATTAAGTCAAGGTGGACTGGTTTTAGGTGCTGTATTGGCGCTGGGAATTATTGCCGGTGTTTGGCGGTTGCGGAATTTCGTTTATACTGATTTAGTACCATTAGTCACTCAAAATCTCAATAACACCCTGAACCGTCGGGTAAAACTGGGAGCAGTTAAGTCATTTTCCCTGACAGGAGTAAGTTTTGCTGCTTCAGAGATACCAATAACCGACACAGATTCAGATAAAGTAAATACAAAAGCCGTTGAAGTGGAATTTGATCCTTGGCAATTAGTTATTAACCGCAATCTCCGATTAGATGTTACTTTAATTAATCCAGATATTTATATTGAACAAGATTCCCAAGGACGCTGGTTAACTACTACCATAACTCTGCCTACGAGTAAAGCATTTATTAAAACTGATTTGGATAAATTGCGGTTTCGTGATGCTAATTTAGTATTAGTGCCGAAAGTATCGGTTTTAGAAAAAAATTCTTTACCAGAGAAAGTAGCATTTTCAGGAATTAATGGCACAGCTAAATTCTTAAATCAAAATCGTCTGATTAAATTAGAATTAGCTGGTCAGGCAGTGAGTGGGGGTAATATTTCCATTACCGGGGATTTAATTCCTCAGAAAGTTTTAGCCGGGAATTTTCGACTACAAGCAGAAAACATTCTGGCAGCAGATATTACGCGAATTGTCACTTTACCACTAACCTTAAAAACTGGTAGAGTCAATGGTGATTTGCAAATTCAAGTAGTACCCAGAGGGAAAACCTTATTATACGGTAAGGCGGCCATAGCCGGAGTGACGGTAGAAATTCCTAAAATACCTCAATTATTAAATAATAGTCAAGGGAATCTCAGTTTTGATGGACTGGCTATTAAATTAGATCAGATAATTACCAACTACGGGCAAATCCCGGTTACAGCATCAGGTACAATTGATCAGGAAGCTGGATTTAATTTAAAAGGGCGTGTCAATGCAGTAAGTTTAGCTAATGCCCAAACTACTCTAAAAGTAAAGTTACCCGTTCCTGTAACTGGGATAGCTCAAGCAGATGTACAGATCTTGGGAGAAATTTCCCAGCCAGTATTATCCGGTAGTGTCAGCAGTTTGAAACCTGTTCAAATTGATCAAGTAGATTTTCAGAAAGTTAGTAGTAAATTTGAACTGATAAGTAGTGAATCTCTACTAAAAATTACGGATATTGAAGGAAAAATTACCCGTGGGGGTGAAGTGAAAGGTGGGGGAACAATTAAACTGAGTGCAGTACCCCAACTAGATTTTAACTTGACTGGGAAAAATATAGCCGGAGATGCGATCGCTCAAGCTTATGATATTAATATTAATAATAAAACAGGATTCCCCATTGGACTATTATCAGCTACAGCCCAACTCAAAGGGGCGGATAATAAAACCCAGACTATAGTAAAATTGCAAGCACCTGAAGCTAAATATCCCACAACGCTGACAACAATTATTAATTCTGATATTAATTCTCAACAGACGGTTTCCTTTCGTGATGTAGTTGCTAATGTAGGTAGTGGCATAGTTAGGGGTAGTGGTACTTATGTTAATGGTCGTTGGCAAGCTTTAGCGCAAGCTAATAGGATTAAATTAAGTGACTTTATAGACCCAAAACAACAGGAGAATATTTCCTTAACTGGGGCTGAATTTAATGGAGGTCTGCGTTTATCAGGAAATTCCTCACCATTTAAAATCGAGACAATTATTCCTGAAAATGCGAATGTTAACATTGCGGGTGGTACAGTCAATATAGCCCAACTCGACTTACAACAGCAAAATTTCACAGCCTTGTTATTAGGGAGAAATTTACGCTTAGGCACAATATTCAAACAAAAACAAACCAACCAGATTTTAAATTATCCCCTCACAGGTAAATTCATGATTGGGGGTAATCGGGAAAATTTCCAACTCAAAACCATGACCGCATTGGGTGAGGCCTTTTTATCTGTGGGAGAGGGGAAAATTAAAGCTGGGAATATTCAAGTTGGGGAAGGTCGCTATCAGGCGAAAATTCAAGCTGATAATGTACCCTTACTTAGTTTAGCATCTGTACCGTCCCCATGGCAAGGAAATATTACTGGTCAGTTACAAGTAGCGGGTTCTGTAGAGTCATTCCAACCAGAAACTATTCAGGGAGAGGGAGAAGGTAGATTAAAACTCCCTAATGGCACAGTTACGGCCGCTGACATTCGGGTTAATAATGGAAATTATCAGGCTTCTTTGGCTACTTCTGGCTTAGAATTGCGTCCTTTTAGTCAGCAGTTACAAGGACAGTTGGGAGGGAAATTACAAGTAGCGGGAACTTTAGCCAGTCCCAAATTAGCGGATATTGCTGCTGTTGGTCAACTGCAATTTAATAGAGGTTTGCCAGGTATTGATCCACCTATTGGGTTATATATTGGTTGGAATGGAAAAAAGCTAACCATAGACAGTTATAACAATGCTGATTTCCAAGTTAAAGGTTATTTATTAGCTAATGCCGAAAAAGTAGGTATTCCCGAAATTACGGACATGAATTTAAACTTAGATATAAATAATTATAATCTACAAAAATTGCCGATTAAATTGCCTAAAAACCTAGATATTGCTGGAAAACTGGATTTTAGCGGCCAGTTAAGAGGAAAAACCACTGCACCAAATATTACAGGTAAGTTGGGATTTACAGATTTAAAAATTCAAAAATTGGCCTTTGAACAATCTCTAACTGGTAGTGTTAAAGCTATATCAGGACAGGGATTAACCTTAGATGTTGCAGGTAAAAAAGAGCGTATAGCAGTTGAATTAGATAGAAATAATCGTCCTAAATCTTTTTTAGTCAAGTGGCAACAAACATTGTTATCAGGGATAGAAACATATGGTAACTTAGCCGTAGGTATGACTAATCTACCATTAGAATCACTAAATGTAATTTTACCAGATGATACAGTATTAAGTCCGGGAGGTGTGGGAGGATTATTAAATGGAAATTTGCAAATTAATTCCCAGACATTAGCGACAGAGGGGAATATAGCCATTGAGAAACCAGAAATTGGCCGCATTCAAGGCGATCGCTTTCAAACCCAATTGCGGTATGATAATCAAACATTTATTCTCGGTAATAGCGAACTTCGCAAAGGTGAAAGCAGATATAACTTTGATGCAAACATCAGACCATGGACAAAAAAACCGCAACTGCGAGCAAACATCAAAATTGACAAAGGTAATATTCAAGATATCCTTAATGTTGCCCAAATATTTGAACTTCAAGACTTGCAACGTGGTTTAAAAGCACCAAAATACGGCAAAGCAGGTAACTTAACCGCTAAATCCCAAAAATTACCAAATCAGTCCTTATTCAGCCAAATTCAAAGGTTATCAGAAATTGATGCCTTGATAACTGCCCAAGAACAAAAGCGAATTAATGCTACACCCATACCAGAATTAAGAGACTTAAAAGGTATTTTAAACGGTAATATCAGTATCAATACTGTTACAGCCGACCAGCCAAGAATGAAATTTAACCTGCGAGGACAAAACTTTACTTGGGGTAGACCAACAGAACCAAGCCGATTTTATGCTGTGGAAAAAGTAGTAGTTAAAGGTAGTTTAGAAGAGGGAAATTTCCGTTTACAACCTTTACAAATTCAAAATCAGAACAAGTTAATTGCCTTTACAGGTAACATTGGTAATAGTAAACAATCAGGTACATTGACAGTAGAAAATTTTCCTCTTGGGAGAGTAAATGATTTAGTGAAACTACCAGTAGGAATTGGAGGTAAACTGAACGTAACAGCAGCAATAGCAGGTAGTATTAATAATCCTCAAGCTATAGGAGAATTAAACATAACAGAAGGAACAATTAATCAAAAACAAATAGCATCAACCAATGCTAGTTTCAATTATGCTAATGGAAGATTAAACTTTAGTAGCAATGTCTCAGGAGTGGGGAAAGAATCTGGAACTGAAATTTCCGGGAGTATTCCTTATCAAACACCTTTTGCTACTAGAAAATCAGAGAGTAATCAAATTACCTTAGATGTGAAAGTCAAAAACGAAGGTTTAACACTTTTAAATCTTTTTACTAATGAAGTAGCATTTGAAAATGGACAAGGAGAATTAGATCTAAAAGTTTCGGGAACTTTAAAAAAACCCTTACTTGAAGGTAAAGCTTCCCTGAGTAATGCTACCTTTAGTGCCCAAGCATTACCCGGAAAATTAACCAATGTAAATGGTAGTGCAGAGTTTGATTTAAACCGGGTATTTGTAGACAATCTTGAAGGTAGATTTAGTAATGGTAAAGTTAAAGCTGTGGGAGAACTACCAATTTTTACCAGTCAAAATATTAAAACAGAAAATGCACTGACTGTTAATTTAGAACAATTAGCTTTAAACCTCAAGGGATTATATCAAGGGGGTGCTAGTGGTAATTTAGAAATCACTGGTTCTCTGCTGCAACCTGTAATTGGTGGTAAGATAGAATTATCTAATGGTCAAGTATTGTTAGCAGAATCTCAAAATGTTAATTCCGCAAATGCTAAAATCAGTATTTCCAGTATTTCTAAAAGATCTCCAGAAGTAGAAAATAAAACTACCAAGTTAAATAAGCTAGAATTAAACTTAGGTAAAAATGTACAAATTAGTAGTCCACCGCTTTTTAAGTTCCAAGCTGCTGGGGATTTAATTGTTAATGGTTCTTTAACTGAACCCGTACCGGAAGGAACTATCAAATTAACTAAAGGTGCGGTGAATTTATTCACGACCCAATTAGGTTTAGCACGAGGTTATGAACATACTGCTACTTTTATTTCTAGTCAACCCCGTGACCCTTATTTAGATATTCGTTTATTTGCTAAAATTCTAGATGTAGTTGAAAATAACAATATTGACCGACAAAATTCTGTAGCTTCTTTAGGTTTATCGGGTTTAGAAACAGTTCGAGTCGAAGCAAGTATTAATGGTTTAGCTAGTCAAGTCAACGAGAATTTGCAACTCAAAAGTAATCCTGCACGTTCAGAAGCACAAATTGTCACTTTGTTAGGAGGTGGTTTCATTGATACTAGAGAACGTGGTGATATTAAACTAGGTTTAATTAATATTGCTGGTTCGGCTGTTTTTAGTAATTTCCAAGGTGCATTTAATCAAATTGGTGATGCTTTTGGTTTAAGCGAGTTAAGAGTATTTCCCACCATTCTTTCCCAAAGGCCAGAAGCGGGGAAAAATAGTTCATCTTTAGAATTAGCTTTAGAAGCAGGAATTGATATTTCCCCGAAATTTTCCCTTTCTACTATTAAGATATTGACCGCTCGTGATCCTTTACAATGGGGGATTAATTACAGAATAAATAATGAATTTCGTGTCCGTTCTTCTACTAATTTAACTGATGATACTCGCGCTGTAATTGAATTTGAACGGAGATTTTAAAACATTGACAACGGACAACGGACAATAATCACAAGTAATATCTAACAGTGGTAACAATGCGACTTTTATTAACTCGCAAAGCATTTTTCAAAAACAAAGTTGTTTGATTATGTAAAATACTATCCCACCAATTACGAGGGACAAAAGCAGGAATAATGATAGTTGTGAAAACACCGGGGTGATTTTCCTGAAACTGACCAATAAAATCTACAATGGGGTCAATTACAGAACGATAGGAAGATTCGATAATTTCCAAAGGAATATCCGCCTCTAGATTTTGCCATTTTTTGTGCAATTCTTCCCGGTCTGTAGAACCAATATCTACGTGAACAGCAACAATTTTATCTGCAATTGTCCGCGCATAGTCCAAAGCTTCTACCGTTCCTCGGTTGAGTTGTCCCACTACAACCACCGCAGGGTGAGTGACAACTGCGGGTTTGGGAAAGGAGATATAAGTCCGGGGTGCTAAATCGTGGATACTGAGGCGTTCAGCTACATATTGATAATGACGATGAATAGCTGCAAATAAAGTCACTACTACAGGAATTGCTACTACAACCAACCAAGCACCTAATAGAAACTTAGTACAAATAATTACAAATAATACTACTAGCGTAGAAAATGCTCCCAATCCATTCATAATTGCGCTTGCACGCCAACCTCTGGTTTGTGCTTCAAACCAGTGACGTACCATACCCGCTTGGGAGAGAGTAAAGGAAGTAAATACACCAACCGCGTAGAGAGGAATAATAGCGTTAACTTGACCTTTAAAGATAATTACCAAAACTCCCGCACAGATACTCAAGAGTATAATACCATTAGAGTAGACCAAGCGATCGCCCAAGAGAGATAATTGACGGGGTAAAAATCCATCTCGTGCTAAGAAATAACACAGTCTGGGAAAATCTGCATAACTAGTATTAGCAGCTAACATCAAAACCAACAGAGTGACAATTTGCAAAAAATAGTAAACAGGTCCATTTCCCAAAATAACCCTACCCAAAAGAGAAACTACAGTTTGTCCTGCTTCGGGAACAATATGATAAATGTTTGCTAAATAGCTAATACCCACAAACATAAATCCCAAAATCACTCCCAAATATAACAAAGTCAGGCGAGCATTTTGCCATTCTGGAGCTTTAAAAGCTAAAACCCCGTCAGATATTGCTTCTACCCCCGTTAGTGCGGTACAACCAGCGGAAAAAGCCCGTAAAATGAAGAATACACTGATACCTTCGCTAACAGGAAGAGAAGGATATTCAATTATCACTTGCCCAGTGGTATATTTAAACAAACCAATACCAATTAACAGAAAAATGCTAGTAATAAAAGCATAAGTAGGAACCATAAATATCTGTCCTGACTCCTTGACACCCCGGAGATTTGCCAGCATAATCAAAAAGATGAAAAACAAACACAGCAGGACAGTGTGAGATTTCAGTACCGGAATGGCTGAAGTCAAAGCGGCTGTACCAGCAGATATACTGACAGTTACAGTCAGAATATAATCAATCATCAGCGAACCACCAGCCACCAAACCGGGATAAAGACCGAGATTTTCCCTAGCGACAATGTAAGAACCGCCACCTTGAGGGTAGGCGCGAATAGTTTGACGATAGGAAAGGACAACTATAGCCAAGAGGACGATAATTGCTACAGCAATAGGTAAGGACAAACCCAGAGTGCCACTTCCTGCTGCGACTAAAACTAGTAAAATTTCTTCTGTAGCATAGGCTACCGAGGAAAGAGCATCGGAAGAAAGAACAGCTAAAGCAGCACCGTTACTTAATCGTTCCTCGCTATGGGCGCTGGTTGGTAAGGACTTACCAAGGAAAAATTGCTTAATCTGAGGATACAAGGACATAAAAAGTCCACCAGATAAATGTGTTTATTTTTATTCAGTTGAGGGGAAACTCAAGTCTGAGTTTATAGAATATAGCAATTTTGCTAAATCCGTCACTTAATTAATCATTAAGTTTTCTAGACTTATATCCCCGACTTGTTCACGAAGTTGGGAATCTTGTAGTTGATAATTTCCTGATCATCTGTCAACAAATTCTGCGCTGCTTCCAACATAAACGGGGCGATATCTTTTAAATCCTCCCGATTATTTAAATATGTTTTCAAAGCAGACATTGGGTCAATACTACTACTCGTACTCAATTCAGGAATCCGGGGTTTTGCTAATTGACTAACTAGTTCTGCTTGAATGGTGTAACTATGGGCGGATTTTAAAGCATTGTGGAGGGAAGAGTTATCAATTAAATCCAACTGATCTGACCGCAATTTGTAAATCAGTCGTACCACATTGTCTTGAATATCATATTTAGCAATTCCTGTTAATAAAGCTGCCTGTGGATCATCGTGTTTAGATAAATCTACTTCAATCGTCCGAAATATTCGCACCGGTAAAGGACAAAATTCCCAATTTACCTTCCCCTTTTCCAACTCTATCATGACATAACCCTTATCTTCCTTCTCCTCACTAAAATCTACCCGTTCAATACTTCCAGGATAAATCACTGGAGGGTCATTAGATTTATTGAGATTTTGGTGTTTATGAACATGACCTAAAGCCACATAATCAAAACATGAGCGAGTTAACAAAGACAAAGGTAAAGTAAAGCCCTTACCCACTGCTAATAAACGTTCCGCGCCCAAAGTTGCATTATCAGCCATTAAATGGGCTAAAAGTACCGTAGGAATACTAGAGTCAAGACGACGAATTTCGCCCTCTATGACCACCTGTAAACGTTCTGTGAGTAATTGATTAACTTCGGCCAAAGAAGAACCCTGAGTTTCTTGACGAGTCATCAAAGTAGAACGAGTTAACCAAGGGAGAGTAATTATTTGTATATCTCCATTGCGGGTAGAAATGCGGTGAGTAGTCAAAGTATCACCAACCACAAAACCTGGTACAGCCAAAGTTCGGTAAATATTTAAACTAGCGCCGCCCAAACCTTGGGAATGTTGGTCATGATTTCCCACTAATAACACCGTAGGAATATCTGCATCTACCAAGCGACGAAATTGATGAGCAAAAGCTTCTTGCACATAGGGCGCAGGTGTCGCATTAGGAAAAGCATCACCACCAAATAAAACTAAATCTACATGATCATTTAACGCCCGGTCAATACACAAAGATAACGTCTTGACAAAATCCTCCAATCGTGTATTTAAACCTGTGAGGGAATTAACACGCCCGTGACAAAAACCGCTACCAATATGGATATCTGAAAGATGAAGAATTTTCATAATTTATTTAGTTATAGGTAGGTTGTCGTTATGACAAGGGAACAGGGAACAGGGAACAGGGAATAGGGAACAGGGAACAGGGAACAGGGAATAGGGAACAGGGAACAGGGAATAGGGAATAGGTTTTGGGTAACTTTACTTTTCGTTACTTATGTTAGTTTTTTCCGTTCACCTACTTAGGGAAGGCGCGAAGGAAGAAGGTAATCAAAGTCTGGTTTAAATCGCCGAAAACTGCTGTAGGATGATCCCCGACTGGTTCAAGAAGTCGGGGGTTTAGTGGTCTAGACTGCTAACAACTGACTAAATATGAATTCCGCACTCAGTTTTTTCACTTCCGCGCCAACGTCCAGCGCGTTCGTCTTCACCTTCACCTACCTTAGTGGTAATAGGTTCGTCACCAATACTGGGATAACCTTGGTCATGGAGAGGATTGTAAATTACCTTATGTTCAGCTACATACTCCCAACTTTGTTTACGGGTCCAAGTGGCTAGGGGGTTAATTTTCAATCTTCCCTTACCATCTAATTCTAATACAGGCATGGTAGCACGGGTCACGGCTTGATCACGACGACGACCTGTAATCCAGGCTACGGTATTCAGTTCATCTAAACCCCGTTGCAATGGTTCAATTTTGGTAATATCGTGGAATTTAGCAATATTTGTATCCCAAAGGGCTTCACCAAATTTAGCAGCAAAGGCTTCACGACTATCTACATCTGGTGTTTTATAGGTTTTTAAATCAAGGTTATAGATTTCTTGGGCTTTAGCAACTAATTCTAGGGTTTGGGGAAAGTGATAGAGGGTATCAAGAAAAATTACGGGAACTGGATGCTGAAGTTCTGTATACAGTATATGTGTCAAGATGATGTCATCAACGTTGAAGGCGCTAGTTTGTACCAGTCCCGTGGGGATATTCTTGATAGACCAGGCTAAAATTTCCTTGGGAGTTGCGGTTTCAAATTGCTGATTTAGTGCTACTAAGTCAAAGGTGGTAGAGGCTGTCATGATATTTCCTTAAACAAAGATTTTTCTACTTTTATTAAATTTAATATTACCTTAATGAAGTTACATATCCCCGCCGATGCTGGAGTACAGTGAAAAGAACTTCTTACCAATTACCAATTACTAATTACCTCATTATGTAGTATTTTGATTGCAAGTCTGTTTAAGGATTCATACCATGCAACAGTTACTCAAAAAAATATTTAGTAACAAAAAATACTTTACTCGTCTTCTTTTACCTCTACTGGTAATGGTGATGGGGACTTCGCTGTTTATTTTACCCGCTTCTGCTACGGGTGTATATGAAATGCCAGGTTTAACGGCAGATACTTGGATTTTAGATCAAGGTGATGTGATTAGCCGATTTAATGAAGGTAATCTGACTAAGACTTTCAAGGATTTGGCTCAGGAAACTGGTCAGGAAGTGAGACTTGTAACAATTCACAGGCTTGACTACGGGGAAACCCCAGAAAGTTTTGCAAAAGGACTATTTACTAAATGGTTTCCCACAGCAGCAGAGCAAGCTAATCAAGTGTTATTACTAGTTGATACTGTTACTAATGGAACTGTTTTGATGAGTGGTGATAATATTAAGTCTTTATTGACTGATAGTATCGCCCAGAGTATTACTGAAGAAACATTAGGTACATTTTTGCGTAATGGCAATAAATATAATCAGGGTTTTTTGGATGTGAGCGATCGCCTGGTTGCGGTTCTATCTGGTAAACCAGATCCAGGTCCACCACAGAAAGTAGAAACTGTAAAAGTAGAAGGAACATTCACTAAAGCGGAAGACACTGATAAAGGGAATGCTACTGTTTGGGTTGTAGGGCTTTTAATTGCGGCTACTGTGATTCCCATGGCCACATATTATATTTACCAAGTGTTTCAACCAGCAACTAAAGAATCTAAAGAATCCGAGTAGTAGCTAATAAGTGATGAGGTAAATATCTACCCATCACTACTACTAATCAATCTTGAATATAATCTTTACCGCATACTAAAGCTAATTCAGCGCGGACAAATTCTCTACCTAAATAAGCTGCATGATCTAAGAAGGTAACAGGACAATCTGGAGTTTCTTCAAAGATCTTAATACAGAGTTCTTTGGCTGTGCGGCCACTAAATACGGTTGTGTGTGTTCTTTCCACCTTACCGCGTACAGGAATGACCTTACCTGTTTCTGGATCTACCGCTAAACCACGTTCATTAATAATATTAGTGAAGTGCTTGGCGTAAATTAATCGTTCATTTTTGTCTATGTAGATGAGAAAATAGCCATTGGGGTCAAGATCAATATGACGTTGGGAAAGTTTATGATCAATTGCTGTCAAATCTTCAAGTAGTAAATCCTTCATGCTTTATCAAAAGTAAATTTATCGAGACAGTCTTTTTTAGATTACATCTTTATTGTAATTCTAGATCACTAAATCCCAGACTTCTCAAACAAGTCCGGGATCTAAAAGTGAGCTATATTTTGCTATTTAAAAGGTAATTCTGCATTAATAGCGTCTATTTCTTGTTGTTCGATGTGATTGACTTCTCGAATCCAAGGGAGGATAATTTTTTCTAAACGGTGGTTATAAAAACGGTGGAGACTGTGATTAGGAGTAGCAGGAAAACCACGGCGTTTTTTATGTTTACCACCAGCACCGGGATCAAAAGTTTGGATATTGTGAGCGATCGCCCATGCAATTGGTGTATAATAACAAGCGTCAAAATGTAAGCAATCTATGTCTTGAAAACTCCCCCAATAACGTCCATAGAGTTGACTATCTTTAAATAAACAAAAAGACATTCCCAGGGGTTGACGCTGATCTTGATCTTCCTGGTGATAAGCAGCAAAAAATACAACGCGATGACGATAATTATAGTATAGCTGTTCAAAAAATTGCTTTGTCAGATATTTGCTACCCCACCAACCAAACTTATCGCAAGTATCAGCATAGAAATCATACATTAAGGGAAACATAGATGGGGGAATTTCGTCACCAGTCATAGCTTGAAGTTTCAAACCTGCTTGTTCTACAGCTTTGCGTTCCCGTTTAATATTGCGTCGTTGATTAGCGTTAAATCCAGTTAAATAATCATCAAAATTTTGAAAATCAGCATTTTTCCAAATATAACTATGATGTAACCAAGTTGTCAAACCCTGGTTTTCTAAAATTAGTCGCCATTGGGGATCAACATAGAGAAAATGACAGCTAGAAATGCGATGTTTAACACAGAAACTATCAATTTCATAGAGCATTAAAGCTGTAATTTCTTCCTCATCTTCTGCCGGTGAAATTAAAAAACGATAGCCTTCTGCGGGGGTAAATGGTGTCATTCCCAGGAGTTTGGGATAATATTCTATTCCTAAGCGAGATGCTAATTCAGCCCATTGATGATCAAAGACAAATTCCCCTTGGCTATGTCCTTTTAAATATAAAGGAGCAGCAGCGATTAAAGTTCCATTTCGCCATAAAATCAAGTGATTTGGTAACCAACCAGCATGGGCTGTAGCGCTATGGGATACTTCCAAATTGTGTAACCAATCCCATTCTAAAAAAGGAGTTTTTAAGGGTATTGCTAAAGCATCCCAAGCAGATTTAGGAACATCAGAGATTGTGTGAGTCCAAGTAACAGAATAGTTAGGTTTGTGTGCTTTGATCATTGTGTAATTATTCAACGATTTGGGATTTTAGATTTACCTTTGACTCATGAATTACCCCATAGTGTAAAAATACTTCTTGCTCAACTGTAGATACTTCTAATAATTGTAACCCAGGAGCAAGAGCAGATAAAAATCCTTTTCTTCCTACGGGTGAAGGAGCGGTATTACCACCTAAAATTAGTGGACAAATAGTTAGCCATATTTCATCAATTAAATCCAATTCCAGAAAAGATGCTACTAATTGTCCTCCTCCTAAAATAGCTAGACGGCTAATTTCTACACTTGCTAAGTATTTTACAACAGCCAGAATGTCAATTTCTCCTTGAGGAGTTTCAAATACTAAAATTTGCTCAAATCCTGAACTTTTTTCCCAAACAGAAGCCCCTAGAGAAGTTGTCAGTAACCAACGTCTCACCGGTTGTTGAAAAAATTTAATGTCCGGATTCAGATTAGCGGAATGGGAAATCACTATATGAACAGGTTGGGGGTGGTTATTTACTTTTTTTCTTTGTTGCAAGAGTATTGACTCTGATATTATCATTGTCGTACCGTAAGCACGAAGGGTATCAGCACCGAATAAAACAGCATCAGCAGCAGCAATTTGTTTCTCCAGGTGTAGTTTATCATTTAATGAGCCAAATCGAGCGGGGGAGCGGTTAAAATCTGCTATTTTACCATCAGCACTCATGGCTAAAATTACTGTAGTATGGGGGCGTTTTTCTATCATTAAGTTACTTTGATATTTTTTAGCTGCTGTGTAGATTTTCTCATAGTTTATAGTTATAAGACAATGTTGAGAAATTTTACTCTTTCCATATTGATATGCAACAATATTCACTATATCTATCTTTTATGATTTCTAGTACATCATATTTATTTTTAGGTAAGACAGATAAATTAATCAGTTAGGAATTAGTAATTGGTAATCACTTTTTAAGTTTTAATTTTCAATTTCTACCTATTTTCTATCTATTAAAAATTGTGATTAAGCTGATAAAATCTGCTGTTTACTTTATAAAGTGTCTCCTTTGGTGAGTGTAATTACATATCTTGTGATGGTGGTTTAAGGATGGGAACAGAGACAAAAGATGGTTAAATCTAGTCAATCGTCATTTAGACGAATTTTAGTAACAAGAATACTGCTGGTATTTGTCCCGGTTTTATTAGTAGGTGAATTAGTCGCTCTCAATAAAGCCCGTTCCAGCCTTTTGAATACAGCCAGACAAAATTTAACAGAAAGTGCGGTTAACAAAGGAGAAAAAATTAGTGATGATATTGCTGCTTTACGTTCCAATTTAATTACCGCTAGTCAAACGAAAGTAATTGATTCTGGATCATCTGTAGCAATTGAGGAATTTCTTAAACAACTCAAAAACCAACTACCAACCCAAATTGATTGTTTACAACTCACCCATATTAAAAAAGGTAATATAATTGCTAGTAGTTGTGGTGATCAACAAATTACCCCATCAGGTTTATCTCCTACCAATAATGATGTTGATATTCAATTTATATTACCACCCCCAGCGGGAAAAACTGGCAAACGCGATAAACAAAATCAACTTCAGTTGTTTTTATCAATTCCTGTTGCTAATCAACGTGGCAATGTAGCTTACCGATTAAGCATTAAAACCACATTATATCAACAAACTCCCAATCATCGAGGCTCGCTTACTGGTTCTTTAGTGGTAATTTCTGAAGATGGTAGGGTTTTAGCTCATTTATTACCGGAAAGAATCGGTACTAATATTAAAAATTATCCCGATGTAGAAAGAATACAAGCTATAGTTAAAGATGCCTTAGATGGAAGTAATAATTCTAGTAATTTATCGTTTAAAGAAGGAGAAGAATTAGTCGCTGGTTTTACAGCTACCGCTAAACCTATAACCACAAAACCATCACAAAGATGGATTATTCTAGCAGTTACCAGTGTAGAAAATGCTCTATTTGGTTTAGAAGAAATTAAACTAATTCTGATTGTCTTAACAGTGGGTTTAATTGGTGCAAGTTTATTAGCATCATTTTATTTAGTTCCTTGTTTAGCAGGTCCAATAGAAGAACTACGCGACTATGCTGTTAATCTTCATAGTCACCACGCAGCCCAACCCATTCCCCGTAATTTCAAAATTCGGGAATTTAACCAACTAGCACAAGCATTAGATCAAATGGTAGAAAGACTCAAAGATTGGGCTGAGGAATTGGAAATTGCTTGGAAAGAAGCTAAATCAGCCAACCAAATTAAAAGTCAATTTTTAGCAACAACTTCCCATGAATTAAGAAACCCACTTAATATTATTATTAATTGCATTCGTCTGGTTCGTGATGGTTTGTGTGATAACAAAGAAGAGGAATTAGAATTTCTCAAAAAAGCCGATGATACAGCAATTCATTTATTAGGTTTAATCAATGATTTATTGGATATTTCTAAAATAGAAGCTGGCAAACTTTCCGTAATTATAGTACCTCTAGATTTACGTCAATTATTATTAGAAGTCATTAACTTACAATCAGTTAATATCCAATCCAAAAGACTGCAATTAATTTGTGATATAGGTGATAAACCTATCCCAATTAAGGCAGATATCGTTAAACTTAAACAAGTGCTAATTAATATTATTGGCAATGCTACTAAATTCACAGATGAAGGTACTATTCAAATTAGTACAAATATTTATAAAAATAGTCATCAGTCTTATGCTATAGTGTCTATTAAAGACACAGGAATTGGTATTGATCCAGGAGAACAAGGTAAACTATTTCGTCCTTTTGTCATGGTTGACGGTACAACTACGCGCAAATTTGAAGGAACTGGATTGGGTTTAGCAATTTCCCGGAATTTAATTGAACTCATGGGTGGTAGAATCAGTTTGCAGAGTTTGGGTTTAAATCAAGGAACAACGGTAATCATCAAATTACCCTTAACTGATCTAGCTTTATTACCGAATGCAGAAAAAAAAGATGCTATTGGTAATCGAGTTAGAAGTCAAACTAGCCGATAAATTAAAAATTACAACATTCCTCAAATGAAACGATTTTTATCAGGTATTTTTGTAGTGACAACTTTATTAGTAGCTCCCGCTTGTTCATCAACTACTAAATCTAGTAAAGTAGAAGTTTCTCCTAGTATGATGATCAATCATGATCATGATTCCATGGGTGGACATGAGGGACATTCTATGGAAAATATGAATCATGAAAATAATTCACAAACAACTACTAAAGCGACATTAAATGCTCCCAAAACTTTAACTCCCAATCAATCAGTTAATTTAGTCATAAATATTCAAGATGCTACGGGAAAACCTGTGAATAAATTTGATATTTTCCAGGAAAAAATCATGCACTTAATTGTGGTTAGGGATGATTTAAAATCTTTTGCTCATCTTCACCCCGAATACAAAGAAAATGGACGATTTCAAGTAACTGCAAATTTTCCAGAATCAGGAAATTATACACTTTTCAGTGATTATAAACCTGCTGGATCAAAGGAAAATGTCTCTTTAATGAAGATCACAATTCCCGGTTCAGTTTCACCCCCAAGAGATTTAGAAAAATTCACGAAAACTAAAACCTTAACAGATACTAAAGTCAATCTGAATATCTCTGAAAAAAATCTGCAAGCTGGTAAAGAAGTAAGTTTAAATTTTGATTTAAAAGACAATAAAAATCAACCCATTAAAGACCTACAACCCTACTTAGGAGAAAAAGGTCATTTAGTGATTATTAAAAGTTCATCTCCCTTGACAAAATCCGATTATATTCATGCTCATGCACTCAAAAATAGCCCAGATGGAAAAATAGAATTTCAGACAAAATTTCCCCAATCAGGAACATATAAAATGTGGCTACAATTTAACCGTAATGGAAATATTAAAACCGCAGATTTTTGGGTAAAAGTAGAATAGAAGAATAGAAGAATAGAAAATTAGATTAGGTGGTTATAAACCGCATCTACACAGACATAACCGAGCCAGGTGGGTTTAAAATCCTTTTAGCCTCCCTTGAGTAGAGGCAATTGGTTTTATTTTGTATTTTATAACACCCGTAGATATATATATTCACATATACAGCGGTTTCCGCTCTGATGAAGTACAAAGTTGAATCATGAAACTCTTGTGGTGCGGGCATCTTGCCCGCTAGATATGTACCTCATAACACCGGGAAGTGCTGTAAATATCAGATGATTTTAATTACTCCTCTGTCACCTGGGTGCTAATTAGCAAATAAGCCTCCTTCGCAGCGGCTTGTTCAGCGGCTTTAATAGAACGTCCTTTACCTTGTCCTAACATTTTTTCATGTAGCCAAACTTCAGCAAAAAAGCGTTCATGATTGCGGTGGGGTTGACTAATTTCTAAAACTCGATATTCTGGAAGAACCTTAAATTGTGCTTGAGTCCATTCTTGCAAAGCCGCTTTATAATTGAGTCTAGCAGGGTCAAGACGAATTTCTGTGGTTAGCTGTTGGAAATGGGAATCTAACCAAGGACGAATCAGGTTAAGGTTGTTAGTGCTAAGGTAAAGCGCTCCTAGAACTGCTTCAAAAGAATCTGCTAATCGTGATTCTTGGCCGATATGATCAGCAGTAGCACTACCAGCCACCAATAAATATAATTCTAAACCATATTCTCTTGCTAATTGGGCGAGAATGCGATCGCTCACCAAAACGGAACGAATAGCGGCAAAATCACCAACGGAGCAATCAGGGTAATGTTCCCATAATACCACAGCTGCCACTAGACGTACCACCGCATCGCCCACAAATTCTAGTTGTTCATAATTGGCGGTATCGGAGACGGTAGGATGAGTTAGTGCCAGGTCTAATAATTGCCACTTTACTGGTGCATTTAGTGACAAACCAAACTTTTGCACTAAACTTTCAAGCTGCCGTTGTCTTCGGGGATAAACGCTGGACATTAGGTAAGTGTGGAAAAAAGGGCTAATAACTCTTAACTTAGCATTAAAAGTATTGGGTAAATAAAACTCAATACAACTCGTTACTACACAAAGAAATTCCACTTCTTCCCAATACTGATCCCAATTTTAATTGAGGGGTGAGGTTTTAGTCGCAAAATACTCAATTCCCCCATAAATCCTGTATTTTGGCAAACAATCACCAAAAACTAACTAACGCGGTTGCAGCTTCACCCCCTGACGTTCCAACATTTCCCGCGCTGTAGGACTGGGTGTATAATTATAACCATAGCCAGAACCCTGAGAATCATCCATTATTTGCGGTGTCAGTAAAATAATTACCTCTCTACGTTCGTTCACTTTGTTTGTTTTCCTAAACAGCGCACCCAGCAGGGGAATATCACCCAAAATAGGTAATTTAGAAACACTTGTTCGATCTGTATCTTGAATAATACCGGAAAGAATAAGCGTTTGACTATCTCGCAGACGCAATACACCGGATGCCAGGCTTCTTTCGGATAAAAGAGTTATTGTGCCATTATCACCACCGGCTTGTGCTGTACCACCCGGAGCAGATACAGTAGGGGCAACGGACAAAGATACAAAACCGTTATCATCAATTCTTTCTACCTTCACATTCAAGGATAGACCTGCTTCCTTGATGATAGGTTCGCTGACAGAGGATGATGTGGTTGATGATGTAGTTCCTGTAGTTTGTGATGAAGTTTTTAATCCAGCATATACCTCTGTAGTTAACTTAACTACTGCATTTTGTCCTTCTTGAACAATTAAGGTAGGATCTGTGAGAATCTTAGCGTTACCACTGGTAACTTGAGCTTGTAAACTCGCAAGAAGCCGTTTAGGGAATTGGTATAACGTTGGTAAATTCTTTGTTACCAAATCTTGTGGTGCTGGATTTTCACTGATACTAGTACCATTACTACCAGTAGTTGACTGACTAGTTCCACTACCAAGTGGGTTATTGATAATAGGTGTTGTACTCGCACTATTTTTTACTTCATTAGAATTAGCTGGTCGAGAACCACCAAAATTTAAAGATGCAGCACCACCATCATTAACAAAGAAGTTGTTACCAACCCCAAAAGAAAAACTGGTATTGTAATCTTGAGTACCTGTCAGGTTGACATCAATGATTTTGACATTGACCACCACTTGACGACGACGGATATCAAGCTGTGTTAATTGAGATACTGCCATCTCCACCATCTTAGGACTACCAATTAATGTAACAGAATTTGTCCGCTCGTCTCCTGAAGCTTGTAACCCTCTGAGTATAGGTGTTGAATCTGTATATGTAATCCGTTGAGTCTCAATTTTTGTTTCTGTCGTCGTTTGAGTTTGAGTAACTGCGGTGTTAGCAGCACCACCCACAGGTACAGCATTAACACTAGTAACTAGTCGTTCTCGACTGACAGCACTTTCCGCACCCAAAGCCACTAAGAAATTTAACGCCACACCCACCGTTACCTGATTAAGTCGGAGATTACGCATCACAAGATCACGACTAGAGTTAGGTAATTTAGGCCCAACAAAAATTGTCCGTCCACTGCGGTTAGCTTCCAAACCACTCAAACGCAGGACGTAATTAAAAACATCCTGCACAGGTTCGTTTTCTACATCTAAGGAAATTTTCTGAGATATCTTAGATACATTTTCAGCATCTTGCGGTTTTTCTGCTTCCCCACCTATATAAGCCAAATTCAGCCCAGCAGCACGAGCTAATAAAGATAAAACCTCTCTTACAGGTGCATCACGCAACACCAACCGACGAACTCGTTCTTTTGTACCTAAATTAATCACCGCAGGAGATGTATCAATATTAGACTGAGTAATATCGCCTACAGGTGGGGCGACAGCCTTAGGTAAAAAAAGAGGAGGTTGGTTATAAGGTTGGCCAGGATTTGGGGTTTGGGTAATTTTCCCGTCAATTGTAACTTGGGGGTTAGGAACTAGAACCTCCGGCTGTTTACCTGGTTTATCTGTGGAGTTAGTAGGATTTGATGCTATTGAATTTGCGGCAGTAGTAGTAAAATCTAAAGTAATATTATTATCCCTACGGTTGACAGGCTGAATATTTGGTGCATTATCCGTACCAGTGACTGTCACCTGCATATTATTAGTATCTAATTGCTTAATCTCAATCACAGCGATTCCTGGTGCGGGGTTTTCTTGACGGAAATTACCACCTTTAGGTAAACGCAATTGAGCATTAACTATATTCGCAACTAAGGATTTACCCTTTCTAGTGCTTAATACTTGGGGGCTATTTTCATTACCAATTCTTAAAATGACACTAATTCCCCCCTGAATGGGATTAAGTTGAACATCAGTAACTTGTGTTATTTGTGCTAAAACCGGCTGGGCTGCTAAGAGAATACAAGCTGCTGCACCGGGTACGAAAAAACGATAATCAGACTGTTTCATAATTTACTCCTCACTTAAAATAAAATTCAAGATCTCAACTTTTGCGCTTTGGCGCGAAACATACTTTTCTCTGAAGTTGTTTTAAAACCATAAGGCGATTATAAATCGCTAATACGCGAATACAGTCGGGCCCCGTGGACTCAGGAAAAATAATAAATTAGACTTTTCAAACATTCTCTCACAGGTTATTTTGTTGGTGTATTAGCTGCTGCTGGTTGGGGTGCTAAGGCTGCTTCTTCTTCGGGAGTGAGGGGAATTAAAGCCTCTAATTCAAAAGATGTAATTAGTTTACCAATATCAATCGGTATAGGGTTATTTTTATCTGCTGAAATCTCTGGTGGTGACAATTTTGAGTCGTAGTTTTTGACTAACAATAAAGGTTGTAGTCGCTCAATATTCCGCATAATTAATTGGGTTTGTAGAAAATTACCCTCAATTTCTACTTTGATAATACTGCGTTTGATTTTATTGTTAATTTCTGCCCCAAAGCTACTATCTGTAACTACTTCAGGTTTTTCAGTAGTGGGGGCAAATTTTTTCATTTTGGCTTTAATAGAACTACCAAAAACCCTGATATTGCTAGAATCTATTAAGAGACTGGTATCTAGTAATAGAGTCTCCAAACTTTTTTCATCGGTAAATAAAGCTAAAATTTGTTTCTGTTGTTCTTTTGCTGTTGCTAAATCTGCTTTTATTTTGCCTATTTGTCTAGCTTCGTTTTGCTTTTGATCAATTTCTACTCGTAGTTGATCACGTTTAGTTTCCTGTTCTTTATAACTTTCCACAGCGGGCATTACCATATTAACCAGCATATAAAATGCACCTAAAACACCTAAACCTGCCAATACACTACCAATAATAGTTGGGGTTAAGGTGATACCGAAGACAACAGGTGCAGAATTTTCTGCCTCTGTGACTTGTTGAGTAGAATTAAACTCACCACTCAGTGTCATTTGCTAACTACTCCTAGTTTTTGAATGTGACGAAGTCTATCCACTAATCCGATTGTTCCTTTCTTCTCTAACTCTGGAATTAAATCAGATGCCGGTACGTTACTCAAACCTGTTTTAATAGTATATTTAACTATTTGAATTGGTTTAATTTTTACATCAGACCTTGTAGCGACAGGGGGAAGAAAACCTGTGGTCGCTGGTGCATCTACTAACTCCGTTGTGATAATTTTAATTTCCTGGGGATTAAAAAATTTAGATTGTCCCAGACTCAGGGTAAAATCGTTAACCGAAGCATAGGAAACCGCAAAACCAGAAATTTCTAAGAAGCCAGCGGTATTACTAGGGGTGGTGTTGGCTGTAAGTTGAGGGTTTGGGCTTGTTTGTTTGATGCTTTCAATTTGTACTCTGGGAGGAATGCGATCGCCCAAATCATCTAATATTGCTGACCAAGGACGTATCTGATCAAATATTTTGACTAAGGTTGTCGTTTGGCTATTAATGGTAGCTGTTTCCGCTTTCATTTTTTTAATATTGGCTATTGTTTGATCAAAACTCTTACCTTGCTCCTCTAATTTTGTTATTTGCTTTGCTACTTCAGCAGTTTTCCATTGCAAGAGGGACAAACTAAAAAACACCAAAGCTGGGAATAATAAACCGACGGCAATTCCTATATAAACTGGGGTAAACCCTCCTAATTTCAGGGCTAATTGATTACCCTGACTTGCAATTTTGTGCTGATATTCTGGACGGTTTTTCAGTAGGTTAATATCTAGATTGTACATTTTATTCCACCCCTCGGATTCCTAAACCTAGTACAATACCCAACCCAGGGCGTTTCATTAAAGGATATGATTCGGTATCTGCACTCAAAGACAAACAAGTAACAGGATCTATTGGTATAGTTGGTAAACCCAACTTTTTAGTAAGAAACTCGTCTAGTTGTTGTATTCCTGCTCCAGGACCTGCTAAGAAAAGTTGTACAACTTCCACATTTACACTTTGATTAACGTAAAAATTAATAGTACGACTTAATTCATCAGTTAATTCTCTGAGAACATTCAACATGGAATCCATGTCAGTATCACCACCAGTATTCCTTGATTTTTCAGGAATAATAACACTCTCTAACATATCCGTATCTCGTGATATCGGTAAGTTCCTATCCTTTGATAGTGCAGCTTGAATTTGATATGTACCAATAGGTATTGTGCGCGAAAATTCGGGTACACCATTGATAACGATGGCAATTTCTGTATTATCAAACTCAATATCAACTAACACCGCTGCTTCTGTGGGTTCTAATAGCTGCAACTGTTCACGAATAGTCCGAATTAGGGCAAAACTGTTAATCTCCAAGGTATCAATAGTCAATCCGGCCTGTTCAAAAGTATCCAAATAGGTTTCTGTGATATCTTTACGAGTGGCAACCAATAATACTCGTATTTTCTCTATACCATCTTCATCTATAAAGTGTTCAAGTGTTTGATAGTCAATGTCAGCTTGTTCCTGGGGATAAGGTAAGTATAAACCCGCTTCATGGTTAAGCATCAAATCCCGCAACTCTTCGTTATCTAAATCTGATGGTACATTAATTAAACGTACAACAGCGTTTCTCGCTGGTATACAAGTAGCAACATGAGAGGCTTTAGTTTTACTTTCCACAACTGCTTGCTGAATAATTTCAGACATGGCTGGAGTATCAATAATTTGACCATCACTAAATATGCCCTCTGGCACTGGTAACGTTATCAAGGATTTAATTTTTAAACCTTGGCGTTGCTTATGTATGTGTACTAGGTTTACCCGTTCAGGTGTTAGTTCAATACCAAGGACTTGATTAGATCTATCCAACAAACTAGTAAAGGCTTTTAGCACAATTTTACCCTTTAGATTACTCAAGAACAATAAGTTAATAGCTTGTCCGTTGTGGTCAGCAAAGAATCTTTACCAATTACCCCAATTGATATATTCTATAGTCTCGACAACGATCCTCCTGTTACTTAAACCAACCTTAATCATAATACCACTTAATTAAAATGATTCGATCGCTCAAAATTAAACGCCTGGTTTCTTGGGCTTTGTTAGGGTTCTTTACTAGTTTTGTTGTTAGTTGCACCACTTTCAGTAATAACCCGAAAATTTCTGGTTCAGGAATTGCCACTATTGAGTTCTGGACAATGCAACTGCAACCTCAATTTACCAATTATTTTCAGGGTCTAATTAAGACCTTTGAATCACAGAACCCAAGTATCAAAGTTAAATGGGTAGATGTACCTTGGTCCGCTATGGAAAACAAGGTTTTAACCGCAGTATCAGCAAAAACACCTCCAGATGTTGTTAACCTTAACCCAGACTTTGCTTCCCAATTAGCGGGAAAAAATGCTTGGTTAAATTTAGACAATAAAGTTTCTAGTCAAGTTCGTTCCTCTTATTTGCCAAATATTTGGCAAGCAAGTACCCTGAATAACAAGAGTTTTGGTATTCCTTGGTATCTTACCACGCGACTGACTATTTATAACACAGATTTATTAAAACAGTCTGGTATGACAAAACCACCTGCAACTTATGCAGAATTGGCACAAATGGCACAACAAATTAAAGACAAAACTGGTAAGTATGCTTTCTTTGCTACTTTTGTCCCTCAAGACTCCGGTGAGGTGCTGGAATCACTGGTACAAATGGGTGTTACTCTAGTTAATGCTGAAGGTAAAGCCGGTTTTAATACACCTCAAGGAAAAGCTGCTTTTCAATATTGGGTAGATTTGTATAAAAAAGGGTTATTACCAAAGGCATCTTTAACCCAAGGGCATCGTCACGCTATAGATTTATACCAATCTGGAGAAACAGCTTTTTTAGCTTCTGGTCCCGAATTTCTCAAAACCATTGCTAATAATGCCCCCAAGATTGCCCTAGCCTCCGCTATTGCCCCGCAAATTACGGGTAATACAGGTAAGAAAAATGTCGCTGTTATGAATATTGTCATACCTCGTGATAGTAAATATCCTGATGAAGCTGTGAAATTTGCCTTATTTGTGACTAATGACGAAAATCAATTAGCTTTTGCCAAAGCCGCTAATGTCTTACCTTCTACTATTAAAGCTTTGTCTGATACTTACTTTAAGGAAGTTCCTGTTAATGCTACTACCGTGGAAAAAGGAAGGGTAATTAGTGCGTCACAGTTACAAAAAGCGGAAATATTAACCCCTAAACTCAAAGATTTTAAACTTTTGCAAAAATCAATTTACGAAAATTTACAAGCAGCAATGTTAGGACAAAAAACCGTTGATCAAGCTGTGGAAAATGCCGCCCAATTGTGGGATAATCGGTAATTGATGAAATTGTCTATAGCTTTGCTATCAGACAAATAAAATTCACAAATAAAGATAAATAGAAAAATGACTATTCACTCAATCTTAAACGAATTTAGAGAAAATTCTGATTCCCCCCGGGAATTAGGAGATAAATTTGAACGATTAATGTTAAATTATCTCCAGACTGATCCTATTTACAAAGAGTATTTTAGCGAAGTTTGGTTATGGATGGATTTCCCGAAACGGGGAAATATGCCAGATACAGGTATTGACCTAGTAGCAGTAATCAGAGATACTGGCGATTATTGTGCCATTCAATGTAAATGTTATGGAGAAGATCAAACTTTAGAAAAATCAGATATAGATTCATTTTTCACCGCTTCCGGGACAAATTTATTTAAAAAACGCATGATCATTTCCACTACAAACAAGTGGAGTAAAAACGCCGAAGCAGCTTTAGATGGTCAACAAATTCCTGTTATTCGTGCTACTATTTACGATTTAGCCAATAGTCCCATTGATTGGGATCAATTCAGTGTAGAAAATCCTGATCATTTACAACTTAAACCTAAAAAACAAATTAGACCACATCAACAAACCGCGTTAGAAAAAGTCCTCAGGGGTTTTCAAACAGAAGATAGAGGTAAATTAATTATGGCTTGCGGTACTGGTAAAACCTTTACTGCTTTGAAAATCGCGGAAAATTTCCCTAGAGAAAATAATTTAATTCTCTTTTTAGTTCCTTCTATTTCTTTACTTTCCCAAACTTTGCGAGAATGGACAGCAGAAACTGATATTAATTTTCATAGTATTGCAGTTTGTTCTGATGTGAATGTGGGTAAAAATAAGCAGAAATCTAAAAATGATGATCTTGCAGATATTACGGTTAATGATTTAGCGTTTCCCCCCACAACCAACGCCCATGATATCATTAAATCCTATCGTGCTTTTAATACCCCCCAACCACCCTTAGAAACAGGGGCTTTAAATTCCCCCCCTTTACAAGGGGGGGTTAGGGGGGGTTTAACCGTTATTTTCTCCACCTATCAATCAATTCAAGCGATCGCAGACGCACAGAAACAAGGTTTACCAGAATTTGATTTAATTATCTGTGATGAAGCCCATAGAACCACAGGAGTAACTATTGCTGGTGAAGATGAATCTTATTTTGTCAGAGTACATAATCAAGATTTTATCCAGGCTAAAAAACGTCTTTACATGACAGCAACTCCTAAACTTTATAGTGATGATACTAAAGTCCAAGCACAAGAAAATAACGCTTTACTTTGTTCCATGGATAATGAAGATATTTATGGTCAAGAATTTCATCGTTTAAGTTTTGGGGAAGCTGTCAGCACTGGTTTATTAACTGATTATAAAGTTATGGTTTTAGCTGTTGATGAAAAATATGTCAGTGCAACTTTTCAACAACAATTAGCAGACGCAAATAATGAATTAGATTTAAAAGACGCAGTTAAAATTGTCGGTTGTTGGAATGGTTTATCTAAACGTTTACTCAAAGATGCAACGGGGGAAGAAATAGAAGATAATAACCCCATGAAACGTGCGGTAGCTTTTTCCCGCACTATTCAAGATTCAGAAACAATTGTGAGATTATTTGCTGATATTGTCAATGATTATCAACAATTAAACCCTGATGATGAAACGTTTTTACAATGTGAATTACAGCACGTTGACGGTAAACAAAACGCTTTACAAAGAAATGAAAAATTAGCATGGTTAAAAGCTGAACCCCCTGCTGCTACAAGGGAGGGGAATAGCGGTAATATTTGTCGAATTTTATCCAATGCGCGGTGTTTATCCGAAGGGGTAGATGTTCCTGCTTTAGATGCTGTGATGTTTCTCACTCCTCGTAATTCTGTCGTGGATGTGGTACAGTCCGTTGGTAGAGTGATGAGAAAAGCGGAGGGGAAAAAGTACGGTTATATTATTTTACCGGTTGGTATTCCTGCGGATATGTCTCCTGATGTCGCTTTAAAAGATCATCAAAAATATAAGGTAATTTGGCAAGTTTTACAGGCTTTACGCTCCCATGATGACAGATTTAATGATACTGTCAATAAAATAGAATTAAATAAACGTCGTCCTTCCCAAATTGCTGTGATTGGAGTGGGAGGTAAAACTAAAAATGATGGAAGTTCTCAAAGTGCAAAAACAGGAACTTCTTACAAACAATTAGAATTGAATTTTCCCGTTGAAGAATGGAGAAATGCCATTTATGCCAAAATAGTTACTAAATGTGGTGATAGACAGTATTGGGAAAAATGGGCTAAGGATGTAGCGGATATTGCTGATACTCACACTTCCCGAATTAAAGCATTATTAGAAAATTCTGAATCGGAAGCGAAAAAAGTATTTGATGAGTTTATCACAGGGTTACATCAAAATATTAATCCTAATGTGACTCCAGATGAAGCCATTGAAATGTTATCTCAACATTTAATTACCAAACCTATTTTTGATGCTTTGTTTGAGGGTTACGAATTTACTAAATATAACCCGGTTTCCCAGACGATGCAAAAAATGTTAGATGTGTTAGAAAGTCAATCTTTGCAGAAAGAAGTCAAGACTTTAGACAAGTTTTATGAAAGTGTCAGAAAAAAAGCTAGTGGTATTGATAATGCAGAAGGAAAACAGCGGATCATTATTGAATTATATGATAAATTTTTCCGTGCTGCTTTTCCCAGGTTGGTAGAAAGATTGGGTATTGTTTATACTCCCGTGGAAGTGGTAGATTTTATTATTAAAAGTGCTGATTTTGCTTTAAAACAAGAGTTTGGAGTGGGTTTAAGTGATGAAGGTGTGCATATTTTAGACCCCTTTACAGGTACGGGTACTTTTATGGTGCGGTTGTTGCAAAGTGGGTTAATTAAACCAGAGGATTTACAACGGAAGTTTAGTTATGAGTTGCATTGTAATGAGATTGTTTTATTAGCTTATTATATTGCAGCAATTAATATTGAGGAAAGTTATCATTTTTTAGCTGGTGGTGAATATCAACCTTTTAATGGCATTGTTTTAACTGATACATTTCAAATGTTTGAAAATGCAGGTTATTTGTTAGAAAGTATCTTTCCTGAAAATAATCAACGGGTAATTAATCAAAAGCAAAGGGATATTACTGTGATTATTGGTAATCCTCCTTATTCTGCTGGACAAACAAGCGAAAATGATGGGAATAAAAATCTCAAATATGAAAATTTAGATCAAAAAATTGCCAATAGTTACGCTAAACATTCTACTGCTACTTTGAAAAATAGTCTTTATGATTCTTATATTCGCGGTTTTAGATGGGCTAGTGATAGAATAAAAGACCAAGGTATAGTTTGTTTTGTCAGTAATGGTTCATTCATTGATGGTAATGCAATGGATGGTTTTAGAAAATGTTTAGTAGATGAATTTACTAGCATTTATTGTTTTAATTTACGTGGTAATCAAAGAACTTCGGGAGAAATAGCAAGAAAAGAAGGGGGTAAAATATTTGGTTCAGGAAGTCGTGCTACTATTGCGATTATTTTCTTAATCAAAAATTCCAGTAAGAAATCAGAAAATAAGGTATTTTATCATGATATTGGTGAT
>LJOT01000525.1 GCA_001672075.1 Anabaena sp. CRKS33 | reverse complement strand
AAAAAACCGGGAAACAGTAACGCTTCCCAGTTTATTTCTGTAAAGGTATAGCCTAGCTACACCCTAATTTGTTGCTAAGAAAGATTAAACCTTAGCAGCAGCCCTCATGACCAATTCACCCTTAGCATACTTAGCAGCAAAATCTTCCAAAGAAACTTGCTTAATCTTGCTTGCATTACCAGCAGTACCAAACTGTACATAACGGTCAGCGCAAACCTTCTGCATATATTTAATAGAAGGTTTGAGGAAGTGACGAGGATCAAATTCCTTGGGGTTAGCCGCCAAAGCTTCCCGCACAGCCGCAGTAATCGCTAAACGGTTATCAGTGTCAATATTTACCTTACGTACACCACTCTTAATACCTTTTTGAATTTCTTCTACAGGTACACCGTAGGTTTCAGGAATTTCGCCACCATATTGGTTAATTAGCGCCAACAAATCTTCAGGGACAGAAGAAGAACCGTGCATTACCAAATGGGTATTAGGTAAACGACGGTGAATTTCTTCAATGCGGCTAATAGCCAAAATTTCGCCAGTTGGTTTGCGGGTAAACTTATAAGCACCGTGGCTAGTACCGATAGCTACAGCCAAAGCATCTACTTGAGTAGCTTCTACAAAGTCAACAGCTTCATCAGGATCAGTTAATAGTTGAGAATGGTCTAGTGTACCTTCAAAACCGTGACCGTCTTCAGCTTCACCAGCGCCGGTTTCTAGAGAACCCAAACAACCTAGTTCACCTTCAACGCTGACACCTAAAGAGTGAGCGACGTTGACAACTTCACTGGTAACTTTAACATTATATTCAAAGCTGGCAGGAGTTTTAGCATCAGCTTCCAAAGAACCATCCATCATTACACTGGTGAAGTTGTTCTTAATAGCTGAGTAGCAGGTAGAAGGAGCATTACCATGATCTTGGTGCATGACAATGGGAATCTGAGGATAGGTTTCTACCGCAGCTAAAATCAAGTGGCGGAGGAAATTTTCCCCTGCATAATTACGAGCGCCGCGAGAAGCTTGTAAAATCACAGGACTGTCTGTTTCAGTCGCTGCTTTCATGATTGCCTGAATCTGCTCCAAGTTGTTAACGTTAAAAGCGGGAATGCCATAACCGTGTTCAGCAGCGTGATCCAAAAGCAACCGCATAGGTACAAGCGCCATATATATTCCTCCTAATTTGGGTATCAGCCAGTCAGTTTAATAGAAGCGTAATCTTTATTTTAATGTAATTTTTACGCTAATCTTAATGTTTTTTTCAACTTACAGAAAATTATATCTAGTAGTGGGTGCTTTTGTTGAAAAATTTTCCTGGCTGATTTTCTCAATTTATGTATTCGTGATACATAAATAAATACTAAGTATTGGTAGCGGATTTAATCAAGTTTCAGTAACAACAAAAATATTTACAGCAGTTTGCGATCAAACCCGCCACAAAAAGAGCTATCTAAATAGGCTCAAAAAATAAGCCACAATGATTAAACCAGTTGATAGCATTTTCATCAGTAATAGCATTAATAGCTACA
>LJOT01000995.1 GCA_001672075.1 Anabaena sp. CRKS33 | reverse complement strand
GTAATCAATTCCTGGTTGCAGAGCAAAGCTAATTTTATTACCTACAGGAGAAACTGCATCACTACTATTGATGACTAATCCAGCACCTAAATAAGCATCGGTTTGCCAGTTGAGGGGGATATCATAGGAAACAGCAGGTACTATTGCTGTCCCTTTGCCAATTAAGGCTTGAGTGCGAAAAGAAATAGGGGTTTCTAGCAACTTATAGCGAAAAGCCAACACTCCACCTAATTGACTATCATCCGTAAATCCAACAGTAGGACCAATACCAACATAACTACCATAGGCTACTTGAGCTTGTGCGGGTTGAGAGTTGACAGCTAAACCTAAAACTGTGACTACGGACATAAGCCCAAACCAATGCTGAATT
>LJOT01000994.1 GCA_001672075.1 Anabaena sp. CRKS33 | reverse complement strand
GAATTTGTTATCTTCTTCTTTGGAGCGCACAATATTACTAGGTTTAATATCCCGGTGAATAACGTTATTTTTATGGATAAATTTCAAAACAGGTAAAATGTTATTTAATAGAGCCAAAACCTGTTCTTCGGGGAAACGTCCTTGTTGTTCCAGTTCCTTTTTTAGATCCTCACCTGCGATATATTGTTGAACCAAATAATTAAACTCTTGTGGGGTAGTGAGTTGGGGGTCAGTTACAGTTGAGGAAAAATAATCATATAAGCAGGGAATGTTACCGCTTCTAACTCCTAAATCTTCCAGAACCTTAGCCTCCTTTTCAAAGGCTTTTTTAATCCCTGCAACTATTTCAGGAGAATAATGATTATCAATT
>LJOT01000993.1 GCA_001672075.1 Anabaena sp. CRKS33 | reverse complement strand
TATCCAACAACATTTCCGCCATTTGTCCCTTAGTCCAGAAATTTTCTGGAGCATTAGCGATCGCTTTACGTATTTGTACAGCCCCTACTCTGTCTTTTTCAAACAAAGGAACTACCTGAAATAGTAAATCTGGTGTAACTTGGGCATCAGCATCAAATACAGCAATAATGTCTCCCTTTATCAGTGGTAATACCTGATTTAATGCTCCAGATTTTCCGCCACTAGCTTGGGGAGAACGCCTAAATACATTCAGTTGTTGATATTCTTGCTGGAGTTCTGCTAATAATTGGGGTGTATTATCTGTACTATTATCATCAATAATCCAGACTTCATATTCACCATTACCGTATTCCAAATTACACAGATTCCT
>LJOT01000524.1 GCA_001672075.1 Anabaena sp. CRKS33 | reverse complement strand
TGACTATATTATGAGTCCAGCTAATTTCTGCCACCAATGGTGTCAGTTTTTCTTTGGAGTGATAAGCTAAATAAAAATCTCTCATTCTCCAAATATTTCGGGCTGAAAATCCGCTAATTCCTGGAAACATAGTTTTTGACCTCACTAGCTACTATTTTTAGAAAATGGGTGTAGGAGAAACTACCCCCAATATGTTAGAAATTCCTGTTAAGCGATCGCTTTTGACTCGATGACTAATCTATACTCATACTTTTGACCATGAGTACGTCTTTTTTCAAATTGATAACCACGTTTTGCCAAAACGTGCATAGTTGCAGAAAATCGGTGGCTGATTTTTTCTACTAGCTCCTCTGTAGAATACCAGCAACCATCTGACATTAGCCCAAGCATACGATCAGGTAAGTTCATGAGAGATAACCTCAATAGATTTATTTGCGCCAAAGAAGCCATGGCTGTGCTAACCTATAAGGTGCGACTCTGTATAGGTGAACTAGAATGACTTTTTTCTGGTTCTCCTACTTTAGCATATATTTTGGGTCTATAGAAAAGAAGTGTGAGCAAAATAAAAAATTTTCCATTAGCTTTTCCCAAGATGTATACTAGAGAGGCCTTGAAACTAAAACCTAATCCCTATCAGGGATTGAAATTATAGAAAAGATGTGATCAAGGCTTAAACACACTCATTAATCCCTATCAGGGCTTGTAGGCCAGAGCTAGACTCTGGCTGTTTTGTATATTTTTATAATACCTCATATTGTGTCCGTAACTCATTGTTAAAATCTATAACTCATTGCTAAAATCTATAATAACAGCCAAAATAAAAATTGACAAGAGCAAACAAGTATAAAGTATACGGACACTTTCCATGAGTCGAAAAGGTCAATCTATTACACTGTCGGTATCAGAGGGTGATAAAACGCAACTAGAAGCGATCGCTCTTCAATTTGGGATGAAGTGGGGAGATGATCCCAATATCTCCAAACTGATCAAGGCCATAGCCCAACATGAATTACTAGTTAGTAAAAATAATGACTGGCAAGATTCACGTATCCGTGCCTTACATCGTTGTATAGGTGCATTAACGGATATCGGACAAAATGAACAGGCGGAAATTATCGCTAATTTACTACTAGAACGCAGTGAATTATCCATACCTTTACGGAAAGAAATAGAACGGTTTTTAAATAACTGCCGTCCATCTTGGCGGTTACAAATAGATCACTATATCTTACGTCAACAACCCTTTCAACTTGCTTATCAAGATGCGGCAGAAAGAGTAGTTAATTTTACTGTACATTATGCCAAAATCAGACCCCATGAAAAACGCCAATACCTTGACTGTTGGTGTGAAGAAACAGAAGGAAATCTTGATATACCAGAATTAAAACATAACTGGTGTTTTCGTTTAGACGGAATTAATGAAGCATCAGTTACGGAAATTACTCAAAAATGGCTTAATGACTTGGATCAAATAGATGTGGAAATGCACTTATATAAAGGTTTAGCGTTTGCCTATCAACCTAAAC
>LJOT01000523.1 GCA_001672075.1 Anabaena sp. CRKS33 | reverse complement strand
GCTTTAACCACCGGGCTAGACAGCTTTTTTCGCAGGCTTGACACTCAGCCGAGTGGCACGGGGACAACTCCTGTTGTGGCGTATACCAATGGCACGAGCATCATTCAGATTGGCAGGGCAGACTACACAGCAGGGACTACGGCTACCTTTGTAGACGGCACCGCTGGCGGCACGGGGACGCTGCCCGACACCGGAAATACTTCAAACACAGATAGCGCAACGCTAGTCGTTGGAGGCACATCAACTGACGATGGTGTGACGGTGCTTGTTCCCCTGCTCGGCTTTGTCGGTGAAATCATCATCACCAACACCGCGCTCTCCACCGCCGACCGCCAACTTCTTGAGGGCTACCTCGCCTGGAAATGGAGCGGGCTTCTTTCCCGCCCGTGGACGCCTGCTGATTTAGGCTCTGACCTAGTGGTGTGGTTCGATGCGAATGATGCGTCAACAATCACGCTTAATGGCGCGACAGTTTCACAGTGGAGCGACAAGTCTATAAACTTGCGCAACATTACGCAGGCTACAACTGCGAACCAGCCGACGTTTTTGGCTACTGGGCTTAACAGCAAGCCCGCCATCAGTTTTGATGGCACGAACGATAGATTGCTTGGAAGCATCCCTGGGCTGGCTAACCAGCAGAATATCGGCTTCTTTTCTGTTAGCCAGACAACGGTCAGAAAAAACGCTGTTTTGTTAGGCTCGGGAGGTTTTGGAGGAACGGCGAGTATCAGGTGGGGCTTGTTCGGGCAAGGAAGTAACACAATAGATGGCCTTGGGTGGGCGGGACCAAACTCAAGTGTCACGCTGGGCAACGGGTCCCCCATACCAGTGGGAACTCCGATGCAATCCTCCTATATCAAGACACCATCGCAGTGGGAAATACTCCTCGATGGCACCAGCATTGCAACGGTTGCAGATACCAGCTTTCCGACAGGAACGTTCAATTTGATTGTAGGATCTGAGAGCAATTCTGGGTATTTTGCAAACGCCGTAGCATCAGAAATCATTATCACCAGAAATGCGCTATCTAGCACAAACAGACAGCGGATTGAGGGATATTTAGCTCATAAATGGTGGGGTTCAGGGGCAAGCAATACTCTTCCTGCCGGGCATCCATTTAAATCAAATCCTCCGCAGATTTAACATGAGCCTCCTACGCAATCTCCCTTACACGCACCCCTATCGTTGGGACGGCCGCCCATTCGGTGGGCCTCAGTTGTGGCGTCCGTCGAACTTGGGTTCTGCTCTGGCCCTGTGGCTCGACGCCGAAGATGCAGCCAGCATCACGCTCAACGGCAGCACGGTCTCGCAGTGGAACGATAAGAGCGGCAATGCCCGAAACGTCTCGCAGGCAACGGCGGCGAACCAACCGACGCTGACCACATCTGGTTTGAACGGAAAGCCTGTGCTGACGTTTGACGGTGCTGATTGGCTGTTCAATGCCAACCCCGGTGCGCTGCTGCGAAATGTGGCTGGCGGCACTGTTGCGGCAGTAATGAACTACACAAACTTCACAATCCAGCGCATT
>LJOT01000992.1 GCA_001672075.1 Anabaena sp. CRKS33 | reverse complement strand
TGTTAATACTGCATATACGTCACAACTTGACTCCAGATTTGCTACTTTAACGGGTAGTAGAAATGGTGACAAGTTTACCGGACATGATGGGGTCGTGATGCACTCAGATACTAATGCTGCTGACAATATTCTAGCAAGAATGAGTGATGTTGAAATCACTCGATACATGAAACATTCCGATGTAAAAGTAATCTTGCTAGAACGAACTCAGAAGTTTCGGGATTCCTTGATGGAAACCGAAGCGATAACGGGCATGGATAAGCCCCAGACTCTAGAACCTAAAAGCAAACTCACGAGTAAGGTCAATCAGAGAGCGAATTATAAGCAATTGACGTTGTTTGACCTTGGTTAACTACGTTATTTGTGTATCCC
>LJOT01000242.1 GCA_001672075.1 Anabaena sp. CRKS33 | reverse complement strand
CCTGTTCCCTGTTCCCTGTTCCCTGTTCCCTGTTCCCTGTTCCCTGTTCCCTGTTCCCTGTTCCCTTGTCATAACGACAATTTTTAACGCCAACCTACTGATAATCAATTCTAAATACCCAGTCGTTGATAAACTTGTTCTAAATGCTGGAGATGATGTTGCGGATCAAAACAAGCTTCTATCTCAGCAGTTGACAAGTTTTCAATGACCCGCGGATCTTTGCTAATTAAATCACGGAAGTTCCCTTCTGGTTTGTTCCATGCGGTGTGGGCGCTTTCCTGAACTATGGAGTATGCTTCTTCGCGGTTCAGTCCCTTGTCAATTAAAGTTAATAATACTCTTTGACTAAATACTACTCCACCATAACAGTTGAGATTCCGCGCCATGTTTTCAGGATAGACCAGGAGGTTATTCACCAAATTGGTGATTTCCTTTAGCATGAAATGGGTTAAAATGCAAGCATCTGGTAAAATTACCCGTTCTACAGAACTGTGGGAAATATCCCGTTCATGCCATAAAGCGACGTTTTCTAAAGCTGCACCGGCATAACTCCTGACCAGTCGTGCCATTCCTGTTAACCGTTCAGAACGGATAGGATTACGCTTGTGAGGCATAGCACTAGAACCTTTTTGTCCCTTGGCAAAAAATTCCTCAACTTCTAAAACGTCTGTTTTTTGTAGGTTACGAATTTCTACAGCAAACCGTTCTATAGAGGCTGCAAGTAATGCTAATTGTTGCACAAAGTCGGCATGAAGATCACGGGAAATTACTTGTGTAGAGGCAGTATCAGGTTTAAGTCCGAGTTTTTCACAAGCGATCGCTTCCACACGCGGTTCTATGTTAGCATAAGTTCCCACAGCACCAGATATTTTCCCGACAGCGATGGTTTTCTTGAGAATTTGCAGCCGTTCTTGGTGTCGTAATACTTCCGCTAACCAACCAGCTAACTTAAAACCAAAGGTAATTGGTTCAGCGTGGATACCATGCGATCGCCCAATCATCACTGTATACCGATGGGTTGTAGCTTTTTTGCGAATTGCTGCGATTACATCTTCTAAGCGTTTTAACAACAACTCCAGACTAGCCACTAATTGTAAAGCCAAAGCAGTATCTAATACATCTGAGCTTGTTAAACCTAGATGAATATACCGACCAGCATCACCTACATATTCATTAACATTTGTCAAGAAGGCAATAACATCATGACGAACTTCCGCTTCAATTTCTAGTACCCGTTTTGGGTCAAAATTCGCTTTAGCCTTAATTTCCTCAACTGCTGCGGCTGGAATATAACCCAGTTCTGCCTGTGCTTCGCAAACTGCGATTTCTACATCTAGCCAGGTTTTCAGCTTATAGGTTTCACTCCACAGATTGCCCATTTCCGGCAAAGTATAACGCTCAATCACATTTACAGCATCTAATACAACTGTCGTATTTTACATTGTAAATTACCCCTTGTGGAAAATAGACAACAGAGAAGAATTTTGATCAGATGTTTCTTGGGGAAGTTCCTTAAATCCCAATATCTGTATGAGACTAAAGGAAGAAAAACACCTGGATTTTTAGTCAAGTAGGAGGATTTATGCGTGCAGTGTTAATGGCAGGTGGGTCGGGAACGCGGTTGCGTCCTTTGACTTGTGATTTACCCAAACCAATGGTTCCGATCTTAAATCGTCCTATTGCTGAACATATCATCAATCTTCTTAAAGGACATCAGATTTACGAGGTAATTGCTACGTTGCATTATTTACCAGATATTCTCCGTGACTACTTCCAAGATGGCAGTGATTTTGGTGTACAAATGACCTATGCTATTGAAGAAGACCAGCCTTTAGGAACAGCAGGGTGTGTTAAAAATATTGCTGAACTTTTAGATGAAACCTTTTTAGTCATTAGTGGTGATAGTATCACAGATTTTGATTTGAGTGCGGCCATTGAATTTCATCAACAAAGACAATCAAAAGCGACTTTAATATTAACCCGTGTGCCTAACCCCATTGAATTTGGTGTGGTAATTACAGATAGCCAGGGACGCATTAACCGATTTTTAGAAAAACCTTCTACCAGTGAAATTTTTTCTGATACAGTAAATACTGGAACTTATATTTTAGAACCAGAAGTTTTAGATTATTTACCAGAACATACTGAATGCGACTTTTCTAAAGATTTATTTCCCTTACTACTAGCTAAAAATGAGCCAATTTACGGTTATGTTGCCGAGGGATATTGGTGTGATGTAGGTCACTTAGATGCCTACCGTGAAGCTCAGTATGATGCCCTAGAAAGGAAAGTTTTGCTAAAAGTGGCTTATCCAGAAATTTCCCCTGGTTTATGGGTAGGACAAAATACTTATATTGATCCTACAGCCAAAATTGAAACCCCGGCGGTAATTGGTAATAATTGCCGAATTGGTGCAAGAGTTCAAATTGAGAATGGAACAGTGATTGGTGATAATGTGACAATTGGTGCTGATGCCCATCTAAAAAGACCAATTATTTGGAATGGAGCAATTATTGGCGATGAAGCCCATCTATCGGCTTGTGTAATCGCTCGTGGTACTCGTGTAGACAAACGTGCCCACGTTTTAGAAGCGGCTGTGGTGGGTTCATTATCTACCGTGGGAGAAGAAGCGCAAATTAGTCCTGGTGTGCGAGTTTGGCCGAGCAAAAAAATTGAGTCCGGCGCTATTCTCAATATTAATCTGATTTGGGGAAATACCGCCCAACGGAACTTATTTGGACAGCGAGGAGTACAGGGATTAGCCAATATTGATATTACCCCAGAGTTTGCGGTCAAATTGGGTGCTGCCTATGGTTCAACCTTAAAACCGGGTTCAATAGTCACCGTTTCCCGTGACCAACGCAATGTTTCCCGCATGGTGACACGCTCTTTAATTGCTGGTTTAATGTCTGTAGGTGTAGATGTGCAAAACCTAGATACTACAGCTATTCCCATTGCCAGAACGGTGATCCCCACAATGTCCGTAGCGGGGGGTATTCATGTGCGAGTACACCCAGAACGCCGTGATTATATCTTAATTGAATTTATGGATTTTAAGGGCATTAATATCTCTAAAGCCCAAGAAAAGAAAATTGAGGGGGCCTATTTTAAAGAAGATATGCGTCGTTCCCAAAGTCATGAAATTGGTGATGTGATATATTCTAGCCAATTGATGGATCGCTACTGCAAGGCCTTTGAGAAATTATTGAATGTGGACACTCTGCGTAACAGTCGGGCAAAAGTGGTCATTGACTATGTTTACGCCGTGTCTGGGGCAATTTTACCGCAAATGCTAGATAAATTTGGGGCTGATGCGGTGGTATTAAATGCTAGTTTGAATAAAACGGCCATTTCTAACGCTGACCGAGAATTACTATTAACTCAATTAGGCCACGTTGTCGAGGCTGTAAATGCTAACTTTGGGGTACAAGTATCAGCTAATGGGGAACAACTAATTTTAGTTGATGAATCGGGTTTTCCCATTCGCGGTGAAATGTTAACCGCTTTGATGGTTGATATGATGTTAACTGCTAACCCTAGAAGTTCCGTCGTTGTTCCCGTTCATGCTTCCAGTGCGGTGGAATTAGTTGCCCATCGTCATGATGGTAATGTAATTAGAACTAAAGCTAATCCGACGGCTTTAATGGAAGCTTGTCAAAAAAATTCTCACGTGGTTTTAGGTGGTAGTGGGGAAACTGGGTTTATTTTCCCCCAATTACACCCAGGGTTTGATTCCATGTTCTGTATAGCCAAGCTGATTGAAATGTTAACCATTCAAGAGCGATCGCTGGCAACCGTACGTTCCGAATTACCCCGTGTCATTAATAGAAGTTACACCGTTCGCTGTCCCTGGAATGCTAAAGGGGCGTTAATGCGTTATTTGGTCGAAACCCACCCCGCTCAAAATTTGGAATTAATTGACGGTGTGAAAATTCGTCAACCCTATGATGACAATTGGCTTTTAATTTTACCAGATGCCAGTGAGCCTTTGGTTCATCTTTATGTTAACAGCAGCGATCGGGATTGGGTTGATGAAACCCTCAGAGATTACCGTTCCCGTATTCAATATTTTGTCGAACGTGAACAGGAGAATTACAGATTGGATATGTAATTAGGGCTTGCTGAAAAAGTTGTCTGTTAGGACAGGGAACAGGGAACAGGGGACAGGGAATAGGAAACAGGGAATAGGTGACAGGGAACAGGGGACAGGGAATAGGAAACAGGGAATAGGAAACAGGGAATAGGAAACAGGGAATAGTTTTAACTGTTTGGATATTCTGAATTTTCCAAATCCGACAAAGAAAAATGCAATTCATTACCCTAATTAGCAGTATAAATTATGTTCAGTATCTAGACACAAAGGAGCAAAAACCCAAAGTTTGAGATTTTAGATCTTCTCATGGTTATTCCCTATTTCCGGGAATGATTTCGGCTTGGGAATACATGGACGGGAACAGAATATTTACTAGTTACGTCAAAATATACGAGTTTTATCTGAAAATTACTTTTACACAACTATTGTCTGAAAAACTATAGTTGTTTTTTTTTGGCATCTATCTACAGTTATCAGCACATCTCCCTCTATGATCAATCATGTAATGTTCCGATATGGAACTTTAACGCTTTTTTCGATATTTACCCTGATGGGAACAATTACCGTTAAGACTGTACTCGCATCATCAGCAGAAGAAGCAGCCAATCGCGTTTGTACTCAAGGCAGTGCCGCCGTTGTCACAGTTAAAACTAGTAACTCCCATGGTAGCGGTTTTTTAGTCAGTCAAGATGGTTTAATTATTACCAATGCTCATGTAGTTGGTGGTAGTCCTAGTGTTGTCACTGTGGTATTTCGGGATGGTAAACAAGTACCCGCCGATGTGATAGGTTTTGCTAAAGATGGTGTAGATTTAGCAGCCTTAAAAATCCAAAACCGCAGAAACTTACCACATCTAAGTTTAGCTCGTTCTGGGACTGCTAAAGTAGGTTATCGAGTATTTGCGATTGGTAGTCCTCTTGATGCTGATAACCGTGATACCTGCACCCAAGGTAATATTAGCCGCATACGTCCCGACGGAACTATTCAACATACCGCACCTTTAAATCCCGGAAACTCCGGCGGACCGTTATTAAACAGCCAAGGGGGAGTTATAGGTGTTAATACTAGTGTAGCTTTAGCTCCCATTATTGTTAATGGGATACCAGTGGGTGGTATACCTGCTGGAACTGGAATTAACTTTTCTCAACCAGGAGAGAAAGTCAAATCTTTTTTAGCAGATATCAAACAACAAAAAGTTTCTCCTATCTCGACCCTCCCTAAAGCCGAAGAACCATCTATAAAAACTATTTCCCTTGACGGTCAAGTAATTAATAGTAGTTTAAATGGCAGTCCTGATTATTATATATTTTCAGGTCGAGGAGGTCAAACAGTTGTAATTGAAATGGATAGTCAAAAAATTAATCCTTTCTTAACCTTATCTCAAGTTATTGAATCTGATGCTGGGAAGAAGATTGAAAAAATTGTTGAAAATGACGACAAAGGCGCAGGTAATTTTAATGCTAGAATTGTGATCACATTACCAGCAGATGGGACTTATTTAATAATTGCCAATTCTTCCGAAAAGGGGGAAACTGGTAATTATAGTTTACGCGCTATTTCCAAATATGAGTAGGTTGGGTTGACGAAGGAAACCCAACATCCATTAAACCATAGTAGGTTGGGTTGACGAAGGAAACCCAACATTCTTAAAAAAAAACACCCTTTAACTGTGTTGGGTTTCGCTGTTGCTCACTGAATTTTCTTGTTTCCCCCCTTGAAGGGGGACTAAGGGGGGTAAAATGTGATGAAAATTACGGGATACCACTTTGGAAAAAAACACCCTCTAACTGTGTTGGGTTTCGCTGTTGCTCTACCCAACCTACATTTTCACAATCAACATCATTTTTTATTTTGTTGACGAAGGAAACCCAAC
>LJOT01000991.1 GCA_001672075.1 Anabaena sp. CRKS33 | reverse complement strand
TGTTAATACTGCATATACGTCACAACTTGACTCCAGATTTGCTACTTTAACGGGTAGTAGAAATGGTGACAAGTTTACCGGACATGATGGGGTCGTGATACACTCAGATACTAATGCTGCTGACAATATTCTAGCAAGAATGAGTGATGTTGAAATCACTCGATACATGAAACATTCCGATGTGAAGAAAATCTTGTTAGAAAGAAGTCAGAAGTTTCGGGATTCCTTGATGGAAACCGAAGCGATAACGGGCAAGGATCAGCCCCAGACTCTAGAACCTGAAGGTAATTTTACGAGTAAGGTCAATCAGAGAGCGAACTATCAGCAATTGACACTGTTTGACCTTGGTTAACTACGTTAGTTGTGTATCCC
>LJOT01000990.1 GCA_001672075.1 Anabaena sp. CRKS33 | reverse complement strand
GTGTAAGTTGCTGCGGTGCTGAAAACGCTATCAGTTCCTTGATTTACTGATTCCGTGATGATATCTGCTGTATTGTCCACATAGTAGGAGTCATTACCTGTACCACCAATGAGGGTATCATTTCCTAAATCACCATTGAGGGTATCATTACCTGTACCACCATTAAGAACGTTATTACCAGTATTACCTATAATGCTATTATTGAGGGTGTTACCAGTACCGTTAATAGCGGCTGTTCCCTGTAACGTTAGGTTTTCTACATTGGCGCTGAGGGTGTAAGTTGCTGCGGTGCTGAAAACGCTATCAGTTCCTTGATTTACTGATTCCGTGATGATATCTGCTGTATTGTCCACATAGTAGGAGTCATTACCT
>LJOT01000522.1 GCA_001672075.1 Anabaena sp. CRKS33 | reverse complement strand
GAGAGATATATCCAGATGGTTTAGAAAGGTGGGAATTGAGTTTCAACCTTATGATTTACGGCATGGTTGTGCAATTCGAGCGCATCTTCAGGGAATACCGATAAAAGCAGCAGCAGATAATTTAGGTCATACGGTTGATGAACATACAAAGACTTATCAAAGATGGTTTGGGATTGAAAATAGGAAAAAAGCTTTTGGTGAGGTAATTAGTCAAAGGTCGTTAATTGAATTCCAGAAGAATGAAATATTGGCGCTACGGATGGAGAATGAAAGGTTAATGTTGGAAGTTGAGAGATTTAGGAAAATTCTGGATATCAGTGAGAAATAAGCTCAAACTACTATGGTTGCGTATAAACTCAGATGGATAGCCCGAAAAATTCTGTATAATACCAATAGTTAGACCACCAACGCACAACGCACATCGGTCAGAAATAAAGGATAAAGCCATGTCCAAAGAACTCTATGGTTTATTAGTAATAGCTATTACACCTGTCCTTATTGTATCCTGTGTCAATGACAAGCCTTTGCCTTCACCTGTTACCGAAATCACGTCATCACCATCTCCTCTCGAAGAAACTCCATCGCCTTCGATTGTCGGCAAATGGTTACGACAGAGGGCAGACCCAGTAACTGGCTCAGAGGTAAAAACAGAGCTAACATTTGCAGAGGGAGGGGTGTTTACTGGCAAAGAAGATGGTATGACGGTTGGTAATACAAAATGCTTTGGTTCTTGGGAGGGAAAATGGCATCCAGATAACGATGTTGTAATCGTTGAGGGGACTAGTTTTTATGCGTGTACACCCAGTGAGGTTCCGCCAACTAGACGTGCATATTATGACGCTTTTAAACTAAGAGATTCCAACACTGTTTTTAGGACAGCATACCCCGACCAAGAATATGTTCGCCAATGATGTGATTGCTACTCCTATTATTAGTGCGATCGCCGATCTTGTAGTGCGATCGCTCAAAATCCATTATCTTATGCTTCCTTAACTGGGATTAACTGCGATCGCTAATATTGGGGAAATGCGATCGCTCAAAATCAATTGTCTTGTGCTTTTTTAACTGTGATTAACTGCGATCGCTAATATTGGGTTAATGCGATCGCTCTTACGCTTCCTTAACTGTGATTAAGTGCGATCGCTAATATTGGGTTAGTGCGATAGCGAAGCGCTCCGTAGGAATCGCTCAAAATCCATTATCTTGTGCTTCGTTAACTATGATTAATGCGATCGCTAATATTGGGTTAATGCGATAGCGAAGCGCTCCGTAGGAATCGCTCAAAATCCATTGTCTTGTGCTTCCTTAACTGGGATTAATTGCGATCTCATGGGTAAGCGATCGTTCAAAATCTATTTTCTTGTGCTTCGTTAACTGCGATTAACTGCGATCGCTAATGTTGGGGAAATGCGATCGCTAATATTGGGTTAGTGCGTAAGCGTTGCGCTCCGTAGGAATCGCTCAATTTCCATTTTCTTGATCAACCAGGAGGAAATTTAACTTAAATAGAAATATGGGGACTTGATTAAA
>LJOT01000241.1 GCA_001672075.1 Anabaena sp. CRKS33 | reverse complement strand
CAAAATCCAGAAAACTACATTTTGATGTGTAACTCTCTGTAGTAATTTGTACCTTGATTCCCACAAGTTTAGCTTTATATTCTAACTGCTGTATAAATCGTGCATGAGGAATATTGGTAAAGTTTTGGTTAGTTTTACTCCCTAAGTCAATGTTCTGTTTCCAATTCTCATTTTTACCTATAATCAAATGCGTTATATTTTGACTAACTAGCTGATTAATAATAAATCTACTAGCTGTGTGGATGTAGTAATCCACTTTTTGATTGAATGTTGGTATTGATTGTCCATTAAAAAAAGCTTGACGACATAAATAAACAGCACAGTTAAATAGATTTTTTGAGAAAAAAGACATTTGATCAATTTCTCTAAACCCTTTGTGATTCTGTTTAATTATATGTCGCTCAACTAATCGCATTCTAACTCCAGGCACCTAATAATACACTCTGTTTTTCTCTTTTTTCTTCTTAATCCATAGATTTTAGCACAAAAGCTAGTTATTATTGAAATAAAATCTTACATCATATCTTCTGTTTCTTCTGCAGCCAGATTTACTACTTCAATGTCCCGACCTTTGTTTTTTGTACATCAACAATAACTGTACCTGTAGGTAGTTGCGTAGCTTTAAGTTCACCGCGTTTCCACATTCTCCAAGCAGTCTGATAGCTTATTCCTTTTGATTTGGCTTCCGTCAGATTCATTAAATGTTACTGCCCCCTGTACTAAACTGCGTCTAGCATCTAACCACTGTTGTAAAATCAATGCAGCAGCCTTACGATCAATTAAACCCTTATTTCTAGAGGGGGAACGATTCTCAGCTATCAGCAGTTGTTCTGCTTGCAAGGAAGTTAACCTTTCGTCCATATATTCTAAGGGAAGTTGGAGCGCCGAAGCCAGTCTAGAGGCAAATTTTTGCACATGACGGGCTTGAACACCAATAGTACCATCCATTGAATATGGTAAACCAACAACAAGAATTTGTACCCGTCGCTGGTTGACTATTTCCTGGATTTGTGCTACATCTTCGACAAAGGAACGACGCTCAATGGTGGTGATACCCGTAGCAATTAAACCAGTCCCATCACATCCCGCTAAACCGATACGTTTACTACCAACATCTACACCCAAAGCGGAGATAAATGATTTTGATTGCTGTGGAGAAATTACATTATTGTTGTTCATGGGCTTGATCTGTGGCTGAGTCTATGGCTGAGGGTGTATCTATATGAGAACTTTTATGGGTGAAACCGACAATTTCTGACTGGGCTGGTATAGCTCTTTCTGGCTGTACCTGTTGTGTTTGCGGTATCCATGACATTCCCCCAGGTATGGGTTTGCGGGTTGGTTGCAGTCCTTGTAACATTTCTTGCCACTGAAGCCCCTCTAGGGAGACAAATTTTGATTCTCTCAGTTTATGCCACACTGAACGAGACATGATCAGGGTATGTTCCCGACGTTTAGCACCAATACGCTCTAAGTATTCCTCCCGTTCTGGTTGATAGTCTGAAGAAGCTAATTGTAACCCTTGTTGGGGAAAATCTTGGGCAATGCGAGCTAATTGAGACAATAATTCAGGATACAACCAAGTATAAGCGGGATGAACTGTGAGAGTTGCTACATGAGGACTTGCCCCGGTACGGTGCAGTTGGATCTGAAAATAACCAATAGCTGCTTTTCGCTGGGGTTCAAACACATAGCCACTGACAACTTCAGTTTTGCTCGTCCACTGCTTGACAGCATCAATTATCGCCCCACACAAGGTAGTTTTAAAGTCGTGGGTGTGACGATCAAATACTTGTCTCACTAAAGGCGGCATGGATGCTGTATCTAGTTGATATAATAGAGGAGCATCAGCATTACTCACCGGCAAGAGATTGGGTAAATCTGGTTCGGTTTGGATTAATTCCGCTAATAACTGCGGACTAATTTCCCAGTATGTCATTTCTGCTAAACGTTGAAATCCATTATGCCGATAAAGTGCTAAGGCATCCACATCATTAACGTTAACTTCTAGTATCCACGTCCGCGCTTCTAAAATTGATTCAAAGCAATGGCGTAGTAATTGAGAACCTACCCCCATGCGATCGCCGGTTCGTGCTAACATGACTTGATTAACGCGCCAAGTGCTGCGAGTCCGGTTAAATGGTGATACTTGAATCATTCCTAACAGTATTCGTCCCTGTTCGGCGATATAGCCCCAGAAGCGGTATTGTAATGGGTTAGGAAACCAACTCAAAAATTTAAGTAATCCATACCAGCGCCGTAGCCACTGCATTTCACCTATAGATTCAGTAGCTGCCTGGGGAGAAAGGTGGGATAATGATTCCTGAGTCAAGGATTCAATTCCGTCCAAATCTCGGTGTTGAACTGGTCTGATAATAACACTGGGGTTACGAGGAAGTAATGAAGTCATTTTAATTCAAGCCGCTATTTAACCTTTACAAAAACAAAATATGATAGTTGTGTTATTATTATGTTATAATATGATTTTATTTTAACTAGTTTTTACCCTCAGGTCTTGTTTCCAAAGAGTGATTTCCTTGACTATACGTAAAAAAATATCAAAAGCAGAAACCGCGATTATACCTCTGGGGTAAAAACCACAAATCTCTGCTCTTATTCTAAGTTAATTCTGCTAAAAATACTTTTAAATCTATGGACATTCTATAGGGTTTGACGGGAAGCGAACTTTTCAAAGTCCGCTTGAGTCTGATGAAGTAATTGCTGACGACTATCTTGTATGGTTTGTTGGAAGTTAGGAACCAAGTTGCGAGATTGTAGTGTCATGTGCAACTGTAAATGGGCAACATAGTCGCTGATATCTTGATTATCAACAGTTGCACCCGTTAATACGTTTGATTCCATTGTCACTGTGTTCTCCTTCGTAAATTGGTGTAATAGCCGTACTGGATCACAATCTATCATGTTTTTTGTCTGGTTGCTGATTTCGTAATGAAGTGTAATGATTGTTCATTGGTTATGATACTGCTTACCATCTGCTGACGACAATTTTTATAGAAATTAGGACTTACGCATTAACAAAAAATATCATGTATTGAGTTTAAACCTAGAACTAACACGGTGGGTGACGCTGTTGCTAACCCACCCTAGGTTTTTTAATGATGTTCTTAAATCTATCTAGCGATTTATTATACTTAACAACTCATCTTCCATCGCAATAATAGCTAAACCTGGAGTTTTTACTGGTTCAAATTCCACTTAGACTACAGATGATCGCTTTTTTGTATTGGTTTTGATTTGGAGAAGAGGCAATCACCGAAAGATTAAGCTATTGTGCTATAAGTAGTAGTAATTACAAAAATAAATCTTCAATGACAACACGACACAAAAAATGATAAGGTTATTACCTTTAAAATACCTTATCGTTTATCAGTATGTCAGTCTCTACCACTATCTCTCAACTGGTTGAAGTTCTTATAGCTGAACCTGTGAATGTATCTGTATCTAGTTTAGCTCAGTTGGCTATTGGAATACAAACAGATACCCGCATTTTGCAACCGGGTGAGGTCTTTTTGGCTTTGCGAGGGGAAAAGTTTGACGGACATGATTTTGTACCCACAGCGATCGCTAAAGGCGCTATATTGGCTATAGTTGATTATGCCTATGAAAATCCGGGTTTTCCGATTTTGCGGGTTAAAGATACTTTAAAAGCATACCAGCAAATTGCTCAATGGTGGCGAGAAAGTTTTTCTATTCCTGTAATTGGTATAACAGGTTCGGTAGGTAAAACCACCACTAAAGAACTAATTGCCGCAGTTTTAGCCACAAAAGGAAAAGTTCATAAAACCTACGGCAATTTTAATAATGAAATAGGTGTTCCCAAAACTCTTTTAGAATTGACTAAAGAAGATGATTTTGCTGTTATAGAAATGGCTATGCGGGGCAGGGGACAAATTGCCGAACTCACAGAAATTACTAAACCTACCATTGGGGTAATTACTAATGTGGGAACAGCCCATATTGAACTACTTGGTTCAGAAGCAGCAATTGCTGAAGCTAAGTGTGAATTATTAGCCACAATGCCAAATGATAGTATCGCCATTCTTAACTATGATAATCGTCTTTTAATGGAGACAGCAGCGAAATTTTGGCAGAGGAAAGTTATCAGTTATGGCTTTTCTGGTGGCGATATTCAAGGAAAATTAATTAATAATGAAACTGTAGAAATTGCTGGAATGGGTCTACCTTTGCCTTTACCTGGTCGTCATAATGCTAGTAATTTTTTAGCAGCTTTAGCCGTAGCTCAGGTATTAGAAATTGATTGGCAATTATTAAAATCTGGTATCATGGTAAATATGCCCACAGGTAGAAGTCAACGCTTCACTTTACCCCATGATATCGTAATTTTAGATGAAACCTATAATGCCGCCCCAGAAGCCATGTTAGCCGCTTTGCAGTTGTTAGCAGACACACCAGGAAAGCGGAAAATTGCGGTTTTAGGGGCAATGAAGGAACTAGGAGAAAGATCCGCAGAACTACATCAAAAAGTCGGAGAAATGGTCAAAAATTTGCATCTTGATGGGTTGTTGGTGTTAGTTGATGGTCAAGATGCGGAAATTATTGCTAATAGTGCGGATAATATATCTTGCGAATGTTTTACAAATCATGCTGATTTGGTAACAAGATTAAAGACATTTATGCAAACAGGAGATTGTTTATTATTCAAAGCTGCCCATTCTGTGGGATTAGATCGAGTTGTTAATCAATTACGGGCAGAATTTACCAATTAAAGACAATTGAATATTAGGTTTAGATATGTTGTCTATCTCATGTATTTTAGACAAAATAAACTTAATTAAGTCAGTATTTTCCGTAGATCTAATCCACAATAAAGATGACATCTTTTGTAGAGATGTTGCATGAAACATCTCTAAAATACGTTCCTGGTAAGTATCAAAAACTGAGAATTAACAAACATTTTTAACTGCTAATTACCATGAATAACTAGACAAAAATAGTTGAATTAAGTCTTATCTATTGAGGTTAAGTCCTTGAATTTATCAATTATTTTGGGAAGAATCAGAAGTAAGGTTAGTCCATAGCAAGTCTAATCTCATTTGTCTTTTGTCAAGACAATTTATCAAATCAAGGAGTAATTATCATGGCTAATATCCAAATATCTGCATTAGTTCCTGTCGGTTATGATTTATTTAATGATGCTACTAGTTTTCTTGATGAACTAGCTACCGAGGAAGTAAAAACCGTTGTTGGTGGAGGTTATTATTATGGTTGTTATTCTCATCACAATCATCATTACTCTCACGGTTCTTATCGCAGGTATTGGTAAAAGTAAAAAAATAGCTGTTAACTAATAGCTATCAAAAATAGTCAGAATAGTAATTTATATTTTTAGTTACTATTCTGACTGTTAATAGAAAAAGCCAAATATCCAGTTTTTGATATTCCTGAAATTTTGACTTTTGTGGAAGTTATTTATTCAGAGAAAACAATTGTAGAGAATTTCTGCGCCAGATAATTAGCAAAAGATTAGTCAATAAACAAGTAACTGCTAGGGACAATAAGATATAAGTTGGTGTCATGACTACACCAATCATAAACCAAGTATAAACGTGCAGCACCATGATACTGGCAAATAAACAGGCTAATCCGGTAGATATCCACACTTGACCCAGGGGACGATTTAGGAAGACAAGGATCATTGTTAATAAGGTTGTTAGGATATTGGCTGGGACAAGAAAGGCACAAATGCCTATACAGTTGTTGCGGGAAAATTCAGCTAAGGTGTTGAGTTCTAACATTGATTTTTGGGGATAATTGTCGGTGCTTATGATTAAGTTTTATTGTAAATAATAGATTAATAAGATTATACTATATCAAAAGTGAGTAATTGCACCATTTATGTTACTTTTTTTAAAGAATTGGCCTTGACAATTAAATTTATTCACAATAGAGACGCGGTATAAAACGTCTCTATTATATTTTACTGAT
>LJOT01000521.1 GCA_001672075.1 Anabaena sp. CRKS33 | reverse complement strand
GGCGCTACTTTCATCGGTCGCCAGTTCGTTGCTTTCTCGTTCATACCGACGTTCCGAGCCCATCGTACCGCGTCAGCCTGCCGCTTGGACAGTTCCTCACGGCTCATGGCTCGCAGCATGTCTTCGGGTTGGTCTTGCAGAAGTTCCTGTTCCTCATTCATGTCTTGCTCCTCTCAGGCCACCACGCGGGGCGGTCGGTCCACCTGATTAGGTGTTGGGCTGCCTTGTTGTCGGCATGCTGGGCGCGCTTTCCTACTTGCTTTAGCGGCGTGCTTCGGTGCGATGCGATGCTCCAACACTCGCCATTCCACCAGCGGAATACATCGGGGGAATTAACCACGCTCGCAGGCCACCAGCCGATGCTGGGTGGCGGTCCTTTTCTCCAGTTCATCTTGCAATCTCCTTCAACAGTCTCGGCCCGGCCGAGTACACACGAATGGCCCTTCGCCCAGCAGTCGGGTTGGTCTTCAACTTCGAGTCAACCCAGCCTTTGCTTGCAGCATAGGCCAGCGTCTTGCCGATGTTATTCGGTACCGCGCTCCATCGATCAGCGATGTCGACGATTGTGAGTTCTGCGTCGGGGTGCAGGGCGAAGTACACCGCGACGTGCGTGACGATGCTCATGATTGACCCCTTGCGCGGATAACGGTGATGCAGTCTTGTACTGCTTGAATTGATCGGTAATCCTCGTGAGACAACACGTTGTCTGCTGTCTCGCGTATCTCTTCTATGACTGATTGGCAAGCCTTCACGCACGCCTCGCGCTCGGCAGCGAGCAACGCGTTGACGCCCTCAAGCGTGAACAGGTATTCGACTTCGGCGTTCTGCTCCTGTACGGGCTTGCCGTGCTGGCGTGCCAGATTGATGATGTCGTCGCGGTTCATGTGTTCCACTCCGCTTTCTTGATGGCGGCATCTACGCGCTCAATCAATCCACCGTGCGGTGCAACGCTGTTGATGAACGCTCTTGTGTTTTTCAGCATTCCCAGCAGTTCCTCGTTCAGGGCATAAAATCGCCGGTTGGCCGCTGCATACTTTTCAACCTCTTCAACTTCAGCGCAGCGCCGTAGATCTTCGTTCTCTGCGCTCAGGCGGCGCACCGCCTCCACCACATCCGCGTAGTCGGCCACTTCGCCACCGAGGTCGGTCAGCAGGCTGACCTGCGTCAACGCGCCCATGAGCGCGGCGCTGTTGTTGTGCGCGGCTAGGTGCTGCTGGCGCAGCGTTTCGTTCTCGGCCTGCTCCGGCTGCTCCAGCGCGGCTTGTACATCATCCCTTGCGCGCCGGCACTCCATCAGCCAGTGGTCTCGGTGTCCAAACCGGGCCACCATCGCATCGTGGTCCATGTCCTCAAGGTGGATCAGGCGCTGGGCGGCGGTTCTAAGATCAGTCATGGTTCTTCTCCTTCAGCGCGGCCTCGATGGCGCGGGCGAATTGAAGCCTGCCGGCCACGCTGTCCAAACAGTGCGCAGCCAAGTCCCAAATCTCCTCCTCGCTCAACCCTTGCCACTCGCGGCGGGGTGGGTGGGTGTA
>LJOT01000989.1 GCA_001672075.1 Anabaena sp. CRKS33 | reverse complement strand
ACCTTTCGTGAACACATTGGATCATATAGCGATCGCCAAAAATGTATTAATTAACTTTGAACGCACCCTAGAAAGGTTACAAGAATCAGGAGAAATACGGAAAATTTACCTTCCTACCTATGGAATAGGACATAGTATGGGTTGTAAACTTCATTTACTTATTGGTAGTCTTTTTTCAGTACAACGTGCTGGTAATATTTTAATCTCCTTTAATAACTTTGCTGCGAGTGAAGCTATACCCTTAGTAGAACAGTTAAATTCTCAATTAAATTCCCAATTAGACATTGAATTTACACCTACACCCGCAGAAACTAACCAGATAGTACGCGAAAGTTATCAAATTCGGCGGAATTTATTAATCAGATTTAATAAA
>LJOT01000020.1 GCA_001672075.1 Anabaena sp. CRKS33 | reverse complement strand
AACAGCAAATGGTGAAATATATAATCAAGATGATTTCACAGTTGCCCATCGTACTCTACCTTTTAATACATACTTAAAAGTTACAAACTTAGAAAATAACAAATCCGTAGTTGTGCGTGTTAATGATCGTGGTCCTTACATTGCACCCAGAAGCCTGGATTTATCTCGAACAGCGGCTCGTTGTCTTGATAGTGAATATACTGGAGTCGTAGCTTATCAAGCCGTGGTTTTACAACAAAACGCGCCACAAATGACCTTGAAACCATTGTCACTAACAACTCAAGATCTGGCTAATACAAAAAGCGAGACCTTGGTTTCTCAGTTTTAGTAAAAATCATCCTCAGATCCCCAACTTATTGAAGATGTCAGGGATCTATTTGTTGATATCTGATGTACCCTACAATAGATTGTTGGTGTGACACTTGCGTCAGTCCTACTGATGAGGAAATATTTGTAGCAAGTCTTGGGGTAATAGTCGAATTGTTTATAAACTTGTTCTGGGGTTAGGTATTTCATCTTGGGTTTAAATACGATTAACCCCAGTATACTACGTTATTTTGAGATTAAATCCCAAGACTTATAGCAAGACATAGATTAGGGGATTAAAGCCGAGTAATTTAACGTGAGACGTAGTTTGAGTGAGTATCGAGGGTATAAATTTCATTATACCACCAATAATGGCTTTTTTTTGTATATGAAAAAGTGGGAATTTTGGAATGTTCATCGGACGTAAATAACTATATGCTTCTGGAAAGTTGGCAAACAACAGATTTTAGGAGTTACCCATTGACAAAAAAATTAATCCATATCCTGTGACGATGATTAATACCTTCTTTGGTAAAGGTATCCATTATTCTATTCTCACCTAAAGGAGTAAGTACGTAAATAAACAGGGTTGGGTGGATTTTCATGGCACTTGCAAAAATTATGAATTTAACGAAGTTAATGACATTTATGCCAAGTTAATTTTTTTTCACAAATGGCTACAACCAAGTTGTACCATGATTTCCAGAATTATTCTCGATGAACTTTACTGAACTTTGTTAAATACGCACATACTATGCAGAATTGGACTAATAATATAAGGACTATTGCTTGAATATGACTTTAAGGGATTGAAACCCAATTTTTTGATGATTTTTTAGCGAACTACTTGCAGCAGTGCTTCGTTATGATTATTTATCTGGACTTAATCCGTAAAACCTGAAACGACCAAATATGGTTCATACAGATGACGGTCAACTTGTATATTACGTAACGTAAGTCATGAATTTTTTTTTAACACAAGGACAACTAAAATTATGGCTAACCAATTTGAATGGCAATTTGATTTTCGTAACTTTAACAAAAATGAAATGCAAGTCCAGGTACGTCCCACGGGTTGTGTATTAACATCTCCGCACGATAGCCATTATAGTGCTTGGAAACACCAAGTACCCTATTCTCCTACGGGCGGCATTGAAGGAATATATAGACCCGGTAATTGCGTAGTAGACTTTGGCAAGTGGTGGTCTGTAATCAAGAACGGGCTGAAACTAAATTTAGATTTAGGAATATTGTTTGTTGTACAGTCACCAAAAACCGATGATTTAATTGAGGCAATCTCTAATGTTTTTGCCGTAGACGGGGATGTAGTTGAGGCTTGTATTAAAAACATGAGTAAGGAAGAGATAGAGCAAATGCTAACGACTTGTTACAAATCCGTCGATAAAACCTGTATAAATAACCTAATGAATCCGACCGTTATTCGCCAAATGGCTCAAGATATGAATCTAGATCCGAAAGCTTGGGGAATTATCAGCGGAAAAACTTACAGAGAGTATATCTGGAATAGAAATAGTCCCGTCATCAATAACCATGGTTGGAGTGTATTTCGTGCTTGGGGAGACAAAGCAAAGCACCGCTTGTTGATTGCCGAAGGCTGTTTTATTGACAAGGGACGACTGATTTATCCTTGTGATGATACTGATCATCCCAAACACGGAAATACGTTCTGGAACTTTTGGAGTCGTGACTTTAACAATTATTAAAATATTAAAAGCAATATTTATGATAGTAGTTTTTTCCAACCCTGTGCGATCGCTTATTTATTGAATTAACAGGATTAAAACAGAAAATTACTCAGCAATGACCCGTCACCCGTTACCAACCTCAACTAAATAACCAGTAATTTGAGTAACCACGATTATGGCTGACCAATTTGAATGGCAATTCCATTTTCATAACTTTAACGAACATAATCTGCACGTGCGAGTGCATCATGAGTGTGGCACAAAAGATCCCTGGCACGATGGTCGCCCTGGTTGTTGGGAATATAATTTACCCTATTCTCCCACAGGTAGCCCTGAAGGAGTATATAGACCCGGTAAATGGGTGACAAACTTTCGTGACTGGTGGGATATCATCAAGGACGGGCTAAAACTAAATTTAGATTTAGGAATATTTTTTACTGTACCTGAACCAAAAATTGATGATATAGTTGATGTAGTATCCAATGTTTTTGGCATCGAAAGGGACATCATTGAGGCTTTGATTCAGGATATGAACGACGAAGAGATACAGCAAATACTAAATACTGCTGATCAATCTGTCGACCAAACCTGTAAAGATAATTATATGAATCCTGCTATTGTTCGGCAAATGGCTAAAGACATGAACCTCGACCCCAACGCTTGGGGAATTATCGCGGGAATAACCTATAGATACTACATTTGGCATAATAATAGTCCTCTAGTTAATAATCATGGTTGGAGTGTCTTTCGTGGTAGAGGACCAAAAAAAACAGACAAGAACAACTTGTTTATAGCTGAAGCCTGTTTTATTAACAAAGGACGCCTAATTTATCCTTGTGATGTTTATCCTTGTGACGGGGGTGATCATCCTAAATACGGAAATACGTTTTGGCAATTTTGGAGTGGTTACTATAAACACTATAAAAATGTTTCTTTTGGAAATGTTATGGTAATGGAGGATTACAAATCCATAACAAATTTTTTAGCAGACCTTAGCTAGTTTGTTGAGTTTGTGTTTCTATTTTCTGGCCAATTTTCGGTTCTGTACCCGCAATTAATCGCTCAATATTACTGCGATGACGGATAATTATATATAAACCTCCAGCAATACCGAGAATAATGTAGGCTAAAGGTTGATGAAAAATTATCATAAAAATAGAAACAGCCACAGCCCCAGAAATAGAACTTAAAGAAACAATTCTAGAAACAGCAATGACGACAGCAAAAACTGCCAATGTTGATAATCCTACTTGCCAATTTATAGCTAATAAAATTCCCACACCAGTGGCCACAGATTTACCACCTGTAAAGCCGAGAAAGACTGATTTACTATGGCCTAAAAGGGCCGCTAACCCAGCCAAAGTGACTAAATAAGGTTGCCAAATTTCGATATTTATAGTTGCTGGTATTGGTATTAAATTATGAACAGAAGCAATATTAAATAAGGCGTAAACTAGATTTATTGCTAATACTCCCTTCAAAGCATCAATTAATAGGACAAATGCCCCTGGACCTTTACCCAAAGTGCGTAAAACATTAGTTGCACCAGTTGAACCAGAACCAACTTCTCGAATATCAATACCTTTTAATAGCTTACCCGCTAAATATCCAGTTGGAAAAGAACCAAATAAGTAAGCTAATAAAACTACTACAGCACACAAAGTTAACCACATATTGTCAGTTGTCAGTTGTCAGTTGTCGGTTGTCGGTTGTCGGTTGTCGGTTGTCGGTTGTCGGTTGTCAGTTGATATTTTGTCACTGACCACTAACTAATGACCAATAACTAACTAAAAATCATCATCAAAATCCCTATCTTTCATAGTTTTCGGGTCAGGGGCAAAAGCCAACCACAAAGGAAATTGTAGCAAACCTAAACTAATTTGTTCCTCAGAATCATCAATAATAATTAAAGGCATTTCATTGGCTTTAACTAATCTATCAGCTTTCTGAGCCAAAGCAGTGGAGGCTTCAAATAATACCACACCTCTATCCGGTCCAAAATCAGAACGACCAATACCCAAACAATCTTGTAAACCTCGTCGCCATTCGCCTAAGCGTTCCGGTGTATTAGCTAAAATCAAAGTTCGTAAGCGATCGCCATATATTTCATGTAATATGGAAATTGCCGAAGAAGCAATTAAAATATTTTGTAAGCGGCTACCCATTGTCCGCAAAGCGCCTCGTCCCCCCAGGACAAAGAGCCAATTTGAGAGTTTTTCCGCGTGAATTGGTTCAAAAGTGCGGCGTAACTGCCAAGGTGGTCCATAATAGTCTGGTTGGTTGCGATATTGGTCAAGTAAGCGGCGGATTTTTTTCGTAGTATCCTGAAACTGCTGTTGTCCCAGTTGTGGGACTTCTAACTTTTCCTTAACTGATTTTACTTCCTTGGGTGCTGGCTTTTCCCGTTCCTTCGCAGGTTGCAAAAGCTGCATTTGTTCCGTTGCTGCTGCCAAATCCTGTAAACTACCTGTAAGATAGTCCTTAAAACCCTGTACCCGAATTGCTATATCTTGAGATGTACCAGCAAAACTAGTCCGCATTTCATTGCGAATTCGTTCTTGACGACGTTCTAATTGTTCTACAGAAATTTGTAAAGCTTGTTTGCGCTGTTCTAACTGTGATAAAGATTCTTGAACAACCTGGGAAAGTGCGGTTTGAGTTACACTTATTTGCGTCTGAAGAGTTTTATATGTAACTTCCAATTGACCAATTTCCGCTTTTAAGTCCGATTTAACTTGCTGCAATTGGTTTACTTGTGCTGCCGCTTGTGTATTTAATAAATTTAAGTTTTCCGCTGTTAATGTTTTTGGGTCAATAGTATCTGAATTAAAAGCGATTTCTGGTTTTGATACTTCAGCTTCTAATTCTAAATCAGCCAGTAAGGTTTCTGGTGGTTGATTTTCAGGAGGTTGAACTGCTATTTGTTCCAACCACTCGTCTATTGGCTCTGGAGTTTGGGATTCCTCTATGCTCATAAATAATCATCTAAATTTTCAGTCTTAGTAAATTGAAACATATAATTCCATCAAAAAATTATTACCTTTGCGTCTTTGCTCCTTTGCGCCTTGGCGCGAAACAAAATTAATATAATTAAATTGATTAATCTAATCAATTCGTGGACAACGTTCTTCTAAGCAAGATTTTAAGGTTTTAGGGTCAAATAAAATTGGTAAAAAGTGAATACTGTTAATTTCTTTAAAATATAACAAAATAGGTACAGGATGCCAAAATATCCGCCAATTTTGCCATTCTTGGTAAGGAAAACGACGAATTAACTTTTCTCCTCTATACAGATCGAAATCAGTAGCAGTAAATTTAAACTTGAGTGTTACAGCTTGCAACATCAAAAATAAGCCCAATAGCGTTAATATAGCTCCTATCCAGGGTTGTATTAACAGCATAGGAATAGCGCCAATGACCAAGACAACAGGAATGTTGTAACTTGGTTGTAATTCTACCGTGGAAATGGCCTTAGGCGTGAATGAACTGGTCAAAATCTGTTCTCCTTTACATAACTGTTGATTAACCCTGCTCCCCGGAAATTATCATCATGTAGAACCATTAGCTGAACCTTGAAACATAATCCAAGAGAGAAAGAAGTTACTAATAAATATAACTAATAAAGCGGTGACAACAGCAGTTGTAGTTGATTGTCCCACACCTTTAGCGCCTCCGGTGGTTGTTAGACCCCAACTACAGCCGATAATAGCAATTAAGACCCCAAAACAAGAGGCTTTAATCAAAGCCTTGCCAATATCCCACATATCGAGAAAGTCACGGGCTGAGTCTAGGAATACCGTATCTGAAAGGTTATAAATACGGGTAGCTATTAACAAACCTCCAGACATTCCTGTTATCAGGGATAACAAAGTTAAAATAGGCAGCATAATGAAGCAAGCTAAAAGACGGGGAATGACGAGATAATCAATAGGATCTGTTTTTAACATTAACAGCGCGTCTATTTGTTCCGTAACTTTCATAGTTCCAATTTCAGCCGCAAAAGCTGAACCTACCCGTCCTGCTAAAATTACTGCTGTTAAGACTGGAGTAAGTTCCCTAGTCAATGCTACCGCTAAAACGCCGCCTACGAGATTTCCCGCGCCAAAATTAATAAACTCCCTTGCTACTTGAATTGTAAATACAGCACCGACAAATATAGCCGTTAACAAAGCAATAAAGAAAGAATCTGGACCAACTATTGCTAATTGTTCTAGGGTATTGCGACGGTGAATTTTGCCCCGGAGGAGGTGAACCAAGACTTGTCCACCTAAAAAAATTGCGGCCAGCAATCGCTGACTCCATGATTCTAAACTGGATTTAGCCATATATATCTAAAATAGTAAATCCTGATATACTGTCACGCAGTATTGTCAACGATTCTGTGGGTTACGGATTTTATCAATCACGCTCCCTACAATACCATAATACTGGAGGTAAAGATTGTAGAGCCGAGAATCCTTGGCAGGTCACGTCTCCATAAAGGTTTCAGGTCACTTTGCTTGTAGATAAGTTATGAGATTATTAACTTATGTTGCTGCTTTTCTCATGAAATTAAGCAGGTTTTTAGAGAGTTTTTACTGCCAGTCAAATGCACACTGAGATGTATTTCCTTGTGATTTCAGGGTTGTACAGATTTTTAACATCAAAAAATAGCCAATGCACTTGGGATAACCATTACCCGTGTAATTTAATGAAAACTTAAGATTCTTGACGAAATGAAGATTTAGGAGCGATCGCCAGTATTGTAGAAAGTAGCGGATAAAATTGTGGGTTTTGCTCCTTTGGGACTCTGCGCGAAACATAATTCATGCAGTCATTATCCAGCAGCAATTTTCGCCGTTTACTCCAGTTACACATTAACCTGGTCTGACAATGAACTTTTTCCGTTCCCTGGTCTTAACCACCGTTTTTAGTTTTATTGCCCCCATATTCCTATTTGGTGGGATACTTTTAGTTTTATCGGTTTTTAGTTACATTCCTGGGCTACAGGGGATGATTTCCGATATCTCAGTACAAATTATACATTTTCTGGATACTTTTGGTAGTGGTAGTTCCCTCAACGGTCTATTGATAATTAGTTTAACTTGTGGTTTTGTCGGAGCGTTGTTTGATACTTACGTTTATTATCGTTCTCAAATTCTCCGTACTGACTCTTAAAACTCAAGAACCCATGGAGTTAGGTCTAAAAATGACACAATCACAAAGTCAGTAAATGGGTGAAATGTGGCTAAATATTTCTATTTTTGTGAAAAGTTATTAGCCTTGTGCCGAGAACTGGTATTTTTCATGTCAATAATATTGACAATTAGCAAATTGTCGTTAAACTTGGCTTTTCGTACCTTTTACGATACCAAATAAAACTACACACAAAATCTAAAAATTTCCTTAAGCTTTTCTAGGGTGGTTTATTTGGGGACTTTTATCAGCGATAAAGAGGTAAAAAGAGTATTTATTGTTAGTTTTGCCTGCTTGTAATTGCCAATTCTGCTGAGTTTGAGTAAGTCAAGCCCGTCAGGTTAAGGCTTTTTGGTTCTATATTAAAGATATTCAGAAGATTAGAAAGTTATTTGATTGCTCATGATTTGGCCATTTAAGCCCAACTTTCGGAAACAAATTGCACGGATTGAAGTTAGCGGTGCGATCGCTGGTGCAACCCGTAGACACGTACTAGAAGCATTAAAAACTGTAGAAGAAAGGAAATTTCCGGCCTTACTGCTACGCATTGATAGTCCTGGGGGTACAGTGGGGGACTCTCAAGAAATCTACAGTGCTTTGAAGAGATTGAGTAAAAAAACCAAAATTGTCGCCAGTTTTGGCAACATTTCTGCCTCTGGTGGCGTTTATATTGGTATGGGTGCTGAACATATTATGGCGAACCCAGGGACGATTACAGGGAGTATTGGCGTAATTTTGCGGGGTAATAACCTGGAGGTGTTACTGGAAAAAATTGGTGTTTCCTTTAAAGTGATTAAATCAGGACCATACAAAGATATATTAGCTTTTGATCGGCAACTAACAGAACCGGAGCAAACTATTTTGCAAGAATTGATTGATTATAGCTATCAACAATTTGTAGAAACGGTAGCAGGGGCGCGGTCACTGTCTGTAGAAAAAGTCAAAAGCTTTGCTGACGGTCGAATTTTCACCGGACAGCAGGCCCTAGAATTAGGTGTGGTGGACCGTTTAGGGACAGAAGAGGATGCAAGATGTTGGACAGCGGAATTAGTAGGACTTGATCCGGAAAAAACTCTTTGCTATACGCTAGAGGAGCGAAAACCATTATTGAGTCGTGTATTATCGGGAAACCGTCAAGCTAAATCGGTTATTGGTGCGGGAATTGATTGGTTAGAATTTGAAATGTCTACAAGTGGTTTACCCATGTGGTTATACCGCCCATAGTAAAGTTAATAGTCAGTGGTCAATTGACAACTGACAAATAAAAAAGGAGGATTTTGGTAGTGAAATGGCAAATGCGAGCAATTCGTGGTGCAACAACTGTTGCGGAAAACAGCATCGAAGCAATTAGAGACTCAGTGACAGAATTATTAGATGAATTAGAACAAAGAAATAAATTGCAACCGGAGGATATGATTAGTGTGACTTTTTCTGTAACCAAGGATTTAGATGCTATTTTCCCAGCAGCGATCGCTCGCAGTCGCCCTTTGTGGGACAATGTAGCCATGTTAGATGTGCAACAAATGCACGTAGAGGGAAGTTTACCGCGCTGTATTCGCTTTCTCATTCACGCCAATTTACCAGTTTCTGAGCCAATTCACCATATTTATTTACGTCAAGCGGCTAAACTACGTCCAGATTGGAGTTTACCCCAAACGTTACAAACTGCACAGCACGTCATGGAGACAAAAGTTTAAACTGTCAAAGTTAGCACTAAATGAGCTATTACGGTAGTGACACGGCTGCTCAACCTGCTGCTATTGATGGGAGTATTTTCACGTATTGATGAACGGGTATATCTATAAAAATAGATACTCTTTAAAATCTTCTTGCCAAAGGTGAAGGGCTGCTTATTATTGTCACAAATGCAAATTATTTGACATAAATATATAAATACGTGACAGAATACAAGGGGTTTGTATTTTTTACAGAGTCCTTGGATAAGTTAGACTTTGGTAGTAATATTGAGGTGATTTAGGCCCAGAGTTTAAATACGAGTATTTAAAGTTACAATTATTCTTAATTTGATGAATCCAACCATTTAAAAACTGGTTGACAAACTGTTATTACAGCACCCAATAAACCTAAAATATGCGTGAAAAAATCTCAGACAAAACTATCTTAGTTATGTCCACAATTTCTGTAATTTTGGACTATGAATTATGAATTATGAATTGTGAATTAAGCCTTTAGAGCTATTCACCTATAAAAATAATCATCAATAAATCGTTTTTTTTTGAGACATAAATACAGTAATTATGTCCTAACTCTTAGATCAAACCACTTGATTATCTAAAATTAATTAGTAAAAATATAAATAAGTCTAACATCTTGTAGGCTCTCTTGGTGACAACTTAACCTTATCCAATGTCCAGAGTCCGCGTGAGCGGACTTTTTTATTTATCCTGATATCCCTTAGATTTTGATCTCAGTTTTTAACCTTTCAATTTGTTTAGTAAAGTATGATTCTTGATATTTAAGTTCTTGGGCTATTTCTAATCCTTTCTCAAATGCTGTTAATGCTTTTGCGTATTCTTGCCGTTCTAAATATATGTCACCAATTTGATCATAAGCCGACATTAACCCATAAAAATTGTTAGCTAATGTTTCTGCTTCGATAAGAATTTGGCTAGTTTCTAAAGCTGCGGTGATTTGTTTTTGCGACCGATAAAAAGCAATTAATTTATTTAATGCTTCTCCAGCCCTAGCGTACTGTTCTAATTTCCAGGCAATAGTATAAGCTTCTTGATAATTATCAAAAGCCTGTTGTCTGAAATTAGGGTTTTCTTGAGCTAGAAATTCGTAATTTGCAGCTATGGCTAATTTCCAAGTGGGAATTTGAGTCAAATTCTGTTCATTAGTAGAAATTTCCACTAATTTATTGAATATATCTATTGCGGCTTGGTGTTTTTTCCCTTGAGTATAGATATAAGCTAACTGTTGTAAATATGCTAATTCATTAGTTTTATCACCTTGATTAATTGCCAAATTTAACAACTTTTGGTAAACATTAGCAGCTTGATTATAATCAAACCAACTTAAATGTAATTCACCAATATTATTTAAAATTTCTATTTCTGTAAACAAATCTTTTTGCTGTTTTACTAAAATCAGAATTTGTTCATAAGCTGATATTGCTAATTTATAAAGACGGAGTTTTTGATAAGCATTAGCTAGGGATTTCCATAATTGTAAATCGGTGCTTTTTTGTTTTAGCATATCGCTTTGAATTACTTGCAATCGCTGACTAATATATTGCACCTCTTCCCGTTCATTTTCATTGACAGAAATTTCTCCTACCCGTGATAAAGCTTCCACCTCGGCCAATGGACCTAAAAACCGTCTTAATCTTAATTCACGGTTCCAAATCTCAAAAGCTTTCTGATTATCTTCTCCTTGTAATATCTCCTGTGCTTCTTGATTTAACTCATCTAAATCCGTCTTTAATTTTTGTAATTCTACTGGTGTTAATTCGCGTTTATTTGCTAAATTTGGTAAGAGTGGGTCTGGAGTAGTTATTTCCAAAGGACTGGGAGGAAATTTATCCAAATTTTCAAATTTTTTATCCTTTGCTAGGGTGCTAAAAATAGACAAATGCCAGAAAATAACAGTAGTAATGATCAAAATCAAACGTTGTAACATGATAAATTTGCCTTTCTGGGATTAATTTAAGGGTGGTACTGATGATATAGCCGATAAATAAAGAATACAATTTAGGTTATAATCAAATATAAACTTTTACAAGTATTCTGACTCGGTAACTCCCAAATACTGATTCTTCTTTTTATGCACATGAGTAAAATAATTCCTGCCATTAGTATCAAAAACTTTAGTTTTTACTACGACAAGAAAAAAATTCTTGACAATGTATCCATGGATATTCCGCAAAATAAAATCATTGCTATTATTGGACCTAGTGGTTGTGGTAAGTCTACCTTTTTAAAATCTCTTAATCGCATGAGTGACTTAGAGGGAGAAGTGAAAACGGAAGGGAGAATAGAATTTTTTGGACAAAATATTTATGAACGACGAATTAATCTTCATCGTCTGCGTCGTCAAATTAGTACAATCTACTCTACACCTAATCTCTTCCCTATTAGCATTTATGATAATATTGCTTACGGTGTAAAATTAACAGGATGGCGACCAAAATCAGAATTAGATGATATTGTTGAGTTAGCTCTAAAAGCTGCTGATATTTGGGAAGAGGTCAAAAATAAGCTGCATAAATCTGCTTTAGAACTAGGTTGTGGACAACAACAACGTCTGTGTATTGCTCGCGCTTTAGCCGTCAAACCCCAAGTTATGCTCATGGATGAACTTTGTTGTGGACTTGATACCATAAGCACCATGAAAATTCAAGAACTAATTGAGTGTTTGCGTTCTGAACTGACAATTATATTTATCTCTCACAATATGCAGCAAGTCTCTCGACTGGCAGATTTTACAGCCCTATTTGCATATAATGAAAATCATATTGGCCAATTAAGAGAATTTGCACCCACCAAAAAAATCTTGACTCAATATATAGATTATCGAGTCCGTGATTATGTTGGCAGTTATTCAAGATATTAAGTCAATTACTTTGAGTAATTTACAGCAGTTTCCGATGTTATGAGGTAGAGATATTAATGATAAAAATCTTGTGCTGCGGGCATCTTGCCCGCTAAAATTATACCTTAGATGACTAAGCAACGTAGGCTATGAGATGAAATCTGATGAAATCTGATGAAATCTGCCGTAAAATTAAGACTTCAAAATTCCCAATTGTATTGTATTGTGATCTACAGCTAAAAATGAACGCAACAGGAAAAAACTGGCAATAGATTTAGCATCTACAAATTCTCCTGTCAAAATGGCTGTTTCTAATTCTTGAGGAGTGAGTAATACCGTTTCTATATCTTCATCTTCATCTTTTGCTGGTGGTATTTCCAGCTTTTGTAAATCTCTAGCGATAAAAGCATAGATAACTTCATCGGAATAACCAGGAGCAAGAAAAAACTCTCCTAGTTTATCCCACTGACGAGCATGATAGCCTGTTTCTTCTTCAATTTCCCGTTTAACAGTCTCTAAAGGACTTTCATTGGGTTCTACAGTACCAGCAGGAAACTCTAACAATCTTCCTTGGACTGCAAAGCGATATTGACGCACAAGTACAAGCTTACCATCGGCGGTCATAGGTATAGCCAAAGCACCGCCGGGATGACGAATACATTCCCATTCACCTTCGGATTTGTTGGGTAAACGCAAACGATTAACTTCAAAGTCAAATTTGCGCCCTTTATAAAACAAGCGCTGCTTCAGCAACTGTGGTAATTCTCTACCTAATGGCATAGTCAGGTTCTATTATTTGTCAATATAAAGAATTTATACGGGGCTTTTTTTTGTCATCAGTTCTTTTTAGACTAAAAAAATGGTAATTTTTTTACATTCTTACTTTCTGGAAGGGAGTAGGGAGTAATCATGAAAAAGCTTCCCGGTTTTTTGAACTGGGGAGCTAAAACTTTGTAGTTCACCACAACGCCGTTTTACCTAAGTTTATGACCTGGTTAAACCAGGTGGGAACCGAGGTTTCTCATTTAAAGTTTCCGGGTACAAGCCCGGTATACTGCCATGAGAAGTATTTAGCTCCCTTGTTGTTAAAGACATAGATCAAAAAACTTGATGGCAGTCACCAATCGTCGTAGTGGAACTAACTCATTATAGCCTTAAAAAATAGTTTGTGTGTTTATTCTGAAAAATTTTGGCAAATTTTTTCTGGGAGATACCAGATAGATTCTATTTTGTGTATAATGTCGTTTATGGCATTGCGATTGTTTGGCTCTAATAAAACGGTGATATGTCCTAGTTTACGTCCCAGACGAGCTTCTGTTTTACCGTACCAGTGAACAGTAGCTTGGGGAATCTCTGCTAGTTGTTGACGTTGTTTTTGGTAGTCGCTTTGGCTGGTTTCATATCCTAGTAAGTTAACCATCACAGCACTAGCACAATTTAATGTAGTATTGGTTAATTGTAAACCACACACTGCTCTGAGGTGTTGTTCAAATTGGGAAGTTTCACAAGCGTCAAGGGAATAATGTCCAGAGTTGTGGGTGCGTGGTGCTATTTCATTGACTAGGATTTTCCCCTCAGCGGTGAGAAATAGTTCTATACCGAAAACTCCTACATATTGCAGGCTATTTAATAGTTTATAGGCGATCGCTTCAATTTCTAAACTTTGTTCTTTAGTAATTGTAGCAGGTGCAATTACCCATCTACAAACCTGTTCTTTTTGGAAAGTTTCTACCGTTGGATAGATGACAATTTCCCCATTTACAGAACGTGCTGCAATGATAGCCAGTTCTTTTGTAAAAGGTATAAATTCTTCAACCAAAAACTGGGCGTTGCTGTGATTAATTATTTTTGATAAAGTGGCAAAATCGGGAATGATAAAAGTTCCTTGACCATCATATCCATGTCTGCGGGTTTTGAGAACCAGAGGAAAACCCAAATTTTCTATTTGTGATGCTACATCTTTTTCCCTTGACAAGGCAAAAAACTGGGGAACTGGTAAACCTAAATCTTGTAAATAGCAACGTTGCTCATATTTATCTAATAGAGGTGCTAAAGCCGCTAACTGAGGACGAAAGCAAACACCCTGTTTTTCTAAAAGTGATAAAGCGGTGAGGTTAACAAACTCATTTTCAAAGGTAATAATATCACACTTTGTCGCTAAAATTTCTGTGGCGGCGGCATCATCAACTGCGGCCAAAATGCTATCCTGGGCAATAGATACAGCGGGATCATTTTGACCAGGAGTTTGGACTATTAATTCTACTCCCAGCTTATTTGCTGCATCTCCCATCATCCAAGCCAGTTGTCCACCACCGATTATACCAAGTTTCATTAACATCCTAAGGAATCACGAGTTTCTACACCAGTTTGGGAATTTACACCACTGGCTTTTTGACATAGCTCTTTAATTTGTGCTTTATTTAGAATTGCCTCTGTAAAATCCGCACCTGTGATGTTAACATCCGTAAAGATAGTACGGAGTAAAAGAGTTTCCTTTAAAACAGCATCAGTTAAATCAGCACCTATTAATTTTACCCCATCAACCATGGCATTTGTCAAATCTGCCCCATGTAAATTTGCTTTTGTCATTACTGAAGCACTTAAAACTGCTCCTCGCAAGTCAGCACTTGTAAAGTTAGCCATTTCTAGGTTAGCGTTAGAAAATTCCGCTGCCTGTAAACTTTGTCCAGAAAAGTCTTGTCTTGACAACTCTGCATTACTAAAAGATAAAGGATGAGTCCAGTCTGCTAGTGCGGGCTGTGAAATGCACAAAATCATAATTACCAAAATAAATCCTAAGCCCTTTTGCCAAAACATATTTTATCAGTCCAAGTTACTATGATCTAGTTTAATCTGATCATGGGTAATTGGTAATGGGTAATTGGGTGAATTTTGGGCAATGCTTAATATTTTGTAATAAATTTTTGAGTGATTACTATATTCTCTAAATTGGTGAAGATTGAATAATTAGGCTGTCAGGACTTGAATATTTACAATTATTCATAAACTTTGATGACAAGTAAAGTTTATTATCTTTTCAATTATCACAGGTCGAACAAGTGTTAGTCTGTTAACTATGGTCATAGCTGTAGGAGCGAAGTTGCCAATATGTACATAATGTTTAATAGATATGTAGAATGATGGACTTAAATTTAATGTTATTGCTAACAGTTATCTGACTAATACCAAATCAAGATCAAGCTGCATAGAATCAGGTTTAAAGAATAATTAACCGCAGCGGTGAGTTGGTATTTAGTTTTATGCAAATTTTCGAGTTATTGAAATTGACCGAAGACACATATTCACAAGGTGAAATTGGTATTTTTATGATGGATCGTTACTCTATTCAATGGATTGAAGCGTGGTGTTTAGAAAATGGCTGGACAGATTTATTTATGGAGAGACGTGGTAATTATTGGGCGTTTCCTCCGGGGGGAGTGATGCCAGAACCAATACCAATGAATGTGTTAAGAATAATTAAAGAGGAAAATGGCTTCACTAATCAAGAAATGTACTGGGCTTGTGCGGCCATATCCACCACGATTTTAGCAGTGATTTATACGTTTTGGTTTAAATGTCCGATTCCTTTAGTGTTATCTTTTGCGTTTAATGCTGTAACAGTAGCACAATTTGAACCAGAAGATGCCTAGAGTCGGTAATATGCTGTAAGTGTTGGGTTTTGTTCCTCAACCCAACCTACAAAACTAAGTAAGTGAACGGAAAAAAACCGACATAAGTAACGAAAAGTAAAGTTTCCCTGTTCCCTGTTCCCTGTTCCCTGTTCCCTTGTCATAACGACAATTTTTAACGCCAACCTACTTACTCTAAATTTTGCAACCCCATTGCTATTTTACTGTGTTTTTCGATTTGTGTCATTACCTGCTTTGCGCGTTGAATCACCACCGGGGGTAAACCGGCTAATCTTCCGGCCTCAATACCATAGGACTTATCAGCGCCACCGGGTTGAACTTGATGTAAAAAGATAATTTGGTCTGGTAACTCCTTAACCGTAACTTGATAATTGGCGACATTAGAAATAATAGTAGCCAATTCATTCAACTCATGATAATGAGTAGCAAAAATCGTCCGGGATTTAATATCAACAGCCAAATATTCAGCCACAGCCCAAGCGATTGATAACCCGTCAAAAGTTGCTGTGCCGCGACCAATTTCATCTAACAAAACCAGAGATTTCAAAGTTGCATGATTGAGGATATTAGCAGTTTCATTCATTTCCACCATGAAAGTAGATTGACCCGTAGCCAAATCATCCACCGCACCAACACGGGTAAAAATGCGATCGCATATTCCCAATCTAGCAGAACGAGCCGGGACAAAACTCCCCACCTGCGCCATTAATTGAATTAACCCAACTTGACGCAAATAACAACTTTTCCCACTAGCATTGGGACCGGTTAAAATCACCAAATCAGGATATAAAGACAAACCCTCCGTGTCCTCCGTGCCTCTGTAGTTCGTTTCCTTATCCCCTAACCGAGTAGAATTAGGGACAAAAAACCCAGACGGTAAAGACTGTTCCACCACCGGGTGACGACCATCAACTACCTCAATCTCTCTACCTGTAAGCATTTCCGGGCGACAATAACCCTGATGTGCAGCCAATTCCGCCAAACCAGATAATACATCAGCGGCGGCCACAGCGCGGGAAACGTTACGAATAATTTCGGCTTGATTACCCACGTCATCTCGTAAGGCGTTAAAAATCTGATATTCCAGTTGATTCAAATCATCTCGCGCGGTGAGAATGCGTGCTTCTCGTTCTTTTAAATCGGGAGTAATGTAACGTTCCTCATTTGTCAGCGTTTGTTTGCGGATGTAATTATCGGGAACTTGGTCAGATTTACTGCGGGAAATACTGATATAATAGCCAAAAGTTTTATTAAATCCTACCTTTAATGTGGGTATTCCTGTTCTGGCTCTTTCCTCAACTTCTAAATTTGCAATCCATTGTTGATCACTTTCTACAGTAGCCTTTCTTTCGTCCAAAACCGCGTTGATGCCTGCCCGAATTAAACCACCTTCTTTGAGATGTATAGGTGGTGATTCTACGATATGGGCGTGTATTTTCTCTGCCAGTTCTTCCAGTACCGGAGGAACTTTTTGTAAAGCTTTTAAGAAAGGGGATTTTGCCTTGGTAACTAAGCGAGATAATTCAGGTAATCGTGAGAAAGAATCAGCTAAAGCGACTAAATCCCGTGCATTTGCTCTACCAGAAGCCGCTCTAACTGTTAAACGTTCTAAATCGTAAATTTGCTTTAATAATTGCCGGATATCTTGACGTAAAGGGGTATTTTCTATTAATTCTTGAATAGTATCTTGGCGTGATTTAATTCCTTTAATTTCCAGTAGCGGTTGTAACAACCATCTTCTTAAAGCCCTGCTACCCATGGCGGTGCTGGTTCTGTCTAAAGCCCATAATAGAGAACCGTGAAATGTGCCATCGCGGACGGTTTGGGTAATTTCTAGGTTACGGCGTGTTTGATGGTCTACAATCAAATAATCGCTAAAGGTATAGGTGCGTAATAATTGCAGAGATACTGGATTGGCTTTTTGTGTATCTTCAATGTAGTCTAACAGACCACCAGCGGCGCGAACAGCGAGGGGGAGATGTTCACAACCCAAACCTTCGAGCGATCGCATTTTGAATTTCTGTAATAATTTACTCCTAGCTTCTGCTTGGGAAAAGGGAACTTGAGAACGTAAACTATAACAAAATGATGGTGGTAAACACTGAGGAAGGGATGGGGAAGTTTCTCCCGGACGCAGTAAACTACCTAAATCAGGAGCATTAGTGGGAAATAGCACCTCAGCGGGTTGTAACCGCATTAATTCTTGGGTTAGGTGTTCTAAATTACTGCCTTGAGATGTGAGAAATTCCCCAGTTGATATATCTGCATAAGCTAAACCCCAATGATTGACAGCAATTACTACAGCAGCTATGTAGTTATTACGACTGGCTTTTAGCATTCCCTCTTCCAGCAGTGTCCCAGGTGTGAGAATGCGCGTTACTTCTCGCTTTACCAAACCAATAGCATCAGCGGAGTCTTCTACCTGGTCACAAATCACCACAGCGTAGCCTTTTTCTACCAGTTGGGTTGTGTAGCGTTCCCAAGCGTGATGAGGTACACCTGTCATGGCGACTCTACCGACTTCACCACCGTGTTTACTGGTTAAAACTAGTTCTAATTCTCTGGATATGGTGACAGCATCCTGAAAAAAGGTTTCAAAAAAATCACCGACTCTGTACAGCAGCAACGCATGAGGGTATTTATCCTTCATCTCTATGTAATGCTGATACATTTTACTCAGCTTACTGCGGTCTTCTACCAGATTTGTATCAGTAAGTGGTGTGTTTGGTTGATTGGGTTCTGGTGTCGGATTCGTCATGGTAGATGCTGAGAGTTGATTTCCACTGTTTTTGATGATAGCGTGATGTGGGAATTTGGGAGCGATCGCTTAAAGTTTATTTATTTTTTTTGTATTTTAGAGTGAATATGGCTCACGCAAAAGCGCAGAAGCGTAAATAAAAGAAAGTTTGATGCGTTTATTTTTGGTTAGGGCTATTGTTTGATACATCTATTATGGTTGTGAAAATGCGATCGCAATAGGGGGAAGCTTTACGGACTTTATTTGCATCAAGACGTTTTAAAATTTCTAAAGCATGGTGAGGTGGACGACGAGTTATTTTATCATATTTACCATGTTCAGAATGACGAGTTGCTGACTTTAACCATACTAATAAAGTTTTAGAAGAAACCTGTTCTATATTTTGGTAATTTTTCATTCCTCTTGTAATTTTTTCTTCCTTAAATCCCTGACGATAAAATGCTTTTAAAGCATCAATGTCAGCAACAAACCATGCTTCCATTGCCTGAACCATAAAATGACATTGATCATCATCGTAATCCAGTTCATCACCTCTAATCCAAGATTGATCCTCTTTTCTATTTCTCAAATGTTCCCAATAATTTTGATGAGGAGATATTGGAGATTCGGAATCAATTAATAAAATATTGAAAGATTCAGGATGAGATTCTAAAGATAATTTAAAGTTCTCATAAGTATCTTCACGAGATCCACACATGACTATCCTAAACTCTATTTTTTGTTTTTTAGCAATATCAACTAATTCTTGAAAAAATTTAAAAAATCCTTCACGGAGACTGCTTGTAGTTTCCTTACCAGCAGTGATTTTACTTCTCAAACCTGGACGTTGCATTGGTAAAAGTTCTTCATCATCATTTGCATTTCCAGCACCCTCAATATAAATATGAATACTTACCATCTATTTCCACCTATTTCCCCTATTCTCCAAAGATCACCAAGAGTATATTTTTCCAACCATTTTTTTAATTTTTCTGGTTTAAGCCTCTTTAAATGAGTACCAGTATTATCTCTTTCACAAACTACTACAGATCCAGGATATTCACTCAAAGCAGAAACTAAAGAATCAGAGTGAGTTGTAATAATTAATTGTGTTTTCTGGGATGCTTCAATTAATAATTCGGCAATAGTTGGTAAAATATCTGGATGTAAACCTATTTCAGGTTCTTCAATACAAATGAGTGGGGGTGGAGTTGGGTCAAGAAGTAAAGCCATTAAAAATAAATATCGTAGTGTACCATCTGATAATCTAGTAGCAGGCATTGGATCTCTCAAACCATCTTCACGAATGAATATTTGTACTGTACCACCATATATTCTCACATCTAATTCTTCTGCTGATTCATAGAAATTCTTGAGTTTTTCAATAATTTTTCTAGCACCAATCTTATATTTTAAATCATTTAAAAACAAACCTAAATTACTACCATTCTCTAATAAAGGATGTTGGGGTAAGTCGGTTTTTTGGGCATTTCTCGGTTCTGAATATCTTCCCATTTGCCAATGACGATATAAGCCTACTTTAGAGAATTGAGTGCTAAGATAAGACAATTCTGGATAAATATCAGGATCTTTTCTTTGAGATAAAACTGATTGATCAGAAATTAAATCTTCTCTCCGTAAATACCTTTTTTCTTGATTATTAATATTCAAAACTGGATTACCTTTTTGATAACGATAATAAAAATATACATCTTCTTGTCCTTCATAGGATTGTGCATTTTCTACAGCTTCATCTACTAATTCCAATCTTTGTCCTACTGATGTTAAACTTAATTTATAGTGTAAATTTTTTCCATATTTTTCTGGATATGGATAATTTAATATAATATCAATATTAGCAATAGAATTACTTCCTTCACCTTTCCATAAAAATTCATCAATACCTCCACCTTGACGAAATGGAGCAGGTAAATCTGTTGGTGTTGCTTTTAAAATACCAATAGCTTCTATTAAATTAGACTTGCCAGAAGTATTAGCACCAATTAATACATTTAATGGTTGTAATTCTATTTCTTCTCCCTCACTTCCATAGGAAAGAAAGTTTTGTAATTTGATTTTATGAATAAATCTTTTACCTTCCATTGATTTCTCCTTGTCTGAAAATATTTATCCGAGAATACTATTTATTTAGTTTATCATTTTTGGCGATCGCTGGGAGGCTTTGATAGCAATTGGAAAATTCGTCATGGTAGATGCTGAGAGTTGATTTCCACTGTACTTTGATGATAGCGTGATGTGGGAATTTGGGAGCGATCGCTTCAAGTTTATTTATTTTTTTTGTATTTTAGAGTGAATATGGCTCACCCAGAGGCGCAAAGAGGAGATCAATATCTGAATTATACATTAATAAATGAAAGTAAATTTTATTTAACTGTTTAGTCATCCTAGCGTAAAGTCCGAAATATCACCCTTCCTGGATACTCTTGCTGATTGATTTTGGCATACACTCGTAAACAAGTTAATACCTCCCCCGGAGTACCACCACAATCTAATTGCAAGTCATCTTTAGAAAACTCACAAACATCAGCATACAGTCCTGATAATTGTTTGATTCTCACTTCATTACCCGCTTTTATCGCTTTCTCAGCAGCTTTTCTCAGGATACGACGGGATTCTTTTTGTAATTTTCCCCACCAGGAATAACTTTCAGCAGGAGGGATAAATACTAAAGAATTAATAGCTTCATCTATGTCAATCCAGGCACATAATTCTAAAATTATATCAACATTTTCACTATATTTTTGGATGCGGTAAAAGCGATCTTTTAAAGCGTCAATATATTGATGACGTTGTTCTGATTTAGAATTTAAAGAAACTACATCAAAGCTAAAAACACTTTTTAAAGCATGATGTAAGTCTGTATCTATTTCTATAAATTTAATATATAAAAGTAAAAATCCTGCAATTGAATATAAATTTTCAGAAAGATGATTTTGGGTAATTTCTGAATTTAGTAAAGCCTGTTGAGATAAACATAGTCCTTTGGCTTTAACTGTACCAGTCAACCCCGGATAAATAATTTCATCGCGGAAAAATGGTAATTCTTCAAGATTTTCATTATCTACAATTGCACCTAATTCTTGTGCTGTTTTCAAAGCAAGTTCTCTCCAAGATATTGCTAAATCTTCGGGAACTCGCAGCAATTTTATCTGAATTTCGTTCCATATTTCCCCATCATTTTGACTCTGAATTGGAGAAGTACCTAAATAAAACTTTAATTCTGGATCGTTATTAAAAGTTTCTTTTAATTTCAATAATTTTAAGTCGTTTATTAATTGAGATTGTTTTAATTCCCCTAGATCCTCAACTTCTTCAATCAGTCGGGTATCTTGTAATAATTCATCAAGTTCTTGTAGAATTTCTTCACTTATTCCTATTCCGGGATCAATGGGATATTCTCGATTTGCTTGGGTTAAAATTGCGACTATTCCATATAAATTAAACCGCAATATTTTAGCCAATTCTGAGTTTTCTGTATTGAGTAGTTTATGTAACTTTTGCATAATTTGATCAGGATGAAAATAGAAAATTTAGTTTTTTAAAAGCACAGCGTAAACCAGCAAAAAACAATTAAATGATTAATAATGTTGGGTTTCTTTGCGTCAACCTAACCTACGGAATTAATGATTAATAATGTTGGGTTTCCTTGCGTCAACCTAACCTACGGAATTAATGATTAATAATGTTGGGTTTCCTTGCGTCAACCCAACCTACGGAATTAATGATTAATAATGTTGGGTTTCCTTGCGTCAACCCAACCTACGGAATTAAAGCTAATGAATACCGCAAAATGGATCACGTTCTTTATCAATTTCGTTGGGTTGTAATTCCAATTCTGTCCGATAAACACATCCTTCTTGTTCGAGACATTGTTGATGATTAGATGTCCAATAAGGAACTGCACCAGCGTGTATTCTTAATACTCCTGCATGATCAAGAGTTACATGATATTGACAAGGATAATCTGTGATCATATCCGGTTTATTCAGTGTACCAATTCGTAGCCATTTTTTGGTATTTGTATCATTATCAATTTGATAAATATAAAAAGTATGTTGATTACTTTGGGGAAATGGTGGTAAAGGTTTACTAATTAATCCTGTTCCTGGTTCTTTGACACCATCTTGTAAATAATGAAATGTTTCCATGGTTTTATTATGATTATTATCAACTGCAAATACTAAATGATAAGCATGAGGTTGATCAACTGTGGCTGCTTCTAAAACATTAACAGCAATATCACCATCATTTAAGTTATGCTGGGGGTTTTCTATGGCTATATTCCATTTTAAATTGCCATCATTAAATAAAGTATTTTCCGACGGAGATATAACTGAATTAATGTTAATACCAGGTACATCTATTAAGTAATGGGGATTACCTCGACATAGTAAAACACTAAATTGTAAAGCTTGATCAATTTCAAATTGGATTTTGATTTTTTTGAGAAATTCCTGTTCTTCCATACCCAATTTATCCATTAATATTTTACCATCGAAACTTCCCCACAGGCGAAAAGTTCCCTTTTCGTAATCTTGACGATGGATAATATTAGTTAATTGTATACCTTGCCAAGGTGTCCGCACTTTGGCAACGGTGTCTAAAGGTGCAAGTTGATATAGTTCTTGTCCAGCGCTAAAAATTGCCAATGGTTCGTTACTTTGGGTTTTGCGTTTGAAGTTACAAGGAAGATAATAAAACAGGTTTTTAACATCAATTTCTAATTGATTTGCGCCCTTGCGTAACAGATTTTTAGATTCTTCAGGATCAAATCGAAAACGACGCAATTTTTCAGCATAACAAGCGCCTGCGGAGGTGGCAAGTTTTGTAAATTCTAAAACAAAAGTAATCCGTTCTGGATTCCAAACAAAATATGGTGATTTGCTAAATTCTTCGTAAATTTGTTGTTGAACTAAATCAAGATTACAAGTTTTTCCAGATAGAATTAACCAATCTACTTTTTGATTAGGTTCTGAATTGAGACGACTTTCTATTAAACCTTTAGCAATACCAATTGCTTCTTTAATAGATGAGATGATAGCCCGTTCAAATTGCTGATTATCTAAAGTTAAAGAAATAGATTCAGGGCTTCTCACCTGAAATTTAACTGAACTTTGGGCAAGAAGTTCGCCTATTTGTTGTTCATTTAAAGTGAAGGTTAATAAAGAACCATCCTTGGGTTGTTTTTGTCCTAATTTGAGTTTTGCAGCTTCAGCATGATCCCACAATGTATAAAAGGTTTGCAGTCTTTGGGGTGCTTGTTGCCAGCGAGTTGGTAAGACTTTTTCGGCTGTATCTAGGGCATCTTTAAAAGCAACGTCACCTTCGGGATTTTCTTTATCTATACATTTTAATAAACTACCGGTTTGAAATTTTCCGTTTTCTAAAAAACGTTCGTTTAATTCGGAGTTAATTAAGTCTTCTAATTTATCGCTTTCAATGTCACCTGTAGTGACTGCGGTGAGTAGAAAATCAGAAATTGCAACTTTTAATAGGCGGAAAATTCGCAATGTAATTAATTCACCTCCTAGTTGTAAATGTCCCGAAGAACCTAATAATTTAGGGGTTAATTTATAGTAACGTCCGCCTAAACCTCTATCTTCATTGTCTGCAAAAAATGGAGTTTTATCTTCTAGGGTAAGTTCAATTAAAGCTAAGTCTGTTGTACCACCACCAATATCTAAAACCAGAACATTTTGTGACCATTTATTCCCATTTTGACGACAACGAGTTTTGAAAGATTCAATGCCAATATTCAGATTACCGCCAAATTCTCGCCACAGAAAAAAGATAGCTACAGAAACCGCTTCATCATAAGCTGTTTGTACATCATCAATACCTAATTCTTGTACTAGTTGCTTAATTTCTTTGCGAACTATTGGCGGGGCTACGGTGGGATAAGTGACAACTGCTGTTAAAAAATCGCCTTCAGAAAATCTGCGTCTAGCCCGTTGACGATAATCTTCTGTTAACTCAATTAATTGCGCCCAAGCTGCTTGAATTAGGCGATTAACTTGAATATTTTCTTCTTCGTTTTCTAGGATAATTGGGAAAGATCGATCTTGTCCAAAATAGCGTTTGGGTGAATGATGAAATCTGCTAATAATTTCTTTGACTGAAACAGTTGTTCCCTGGGCTATTGCTTTTTTTCTGTTATCTCTTGCGTCTCTACCCATCTGTAGTTTTAATGGGATTAATTGTGATACTTCCATTTCACTGGGAATTTCTGTATTGCGGCGGTCAATATCTAAAATTACGGGAATTAAATTTTGTGATTCTAATGTAGGAACACGAAAAACTTCATGATATATAGCATAAAGTTTTTTACTAACAGCCCGACGAAATCTATCGCTTGTTCCTAAACATAATTCAATTTGTCGAATGGTTTCTAAAAATAATTCTTTGTGATCACTTTCAAATATCTCACTTAATTGTTCTGGTTGTATTTGTAAGTTTTTACTAATATCAACTAGAAACTTTTCCCACTCACTAGCACTAACATCTGCTAAGGCTAAATCTGGAGGAGAATTTAACCATTCAGCCATGCGTTGTCTTAATCTCAGTTCTTGTTCTTTGGGTAAAACTTCCGCAATGGGGACTTCAATGGGATCAAAAAGTGTGACTGTGGAGTTAGAAGTACCAAAATCTAAAGCTAACCAACCCGGAAATCTTTTCTTTTGTTTTTCGTTGAGTTTTTCACTGAGTTGTTGACTTAAATTATTTAGATAGGTGTCAAATTGGGAATTGTTCATGGCTTGATGATTTCTTGTAAATGAATTCGGTGATTTTTCTATGGGTATAAACCAAAGATCACATTCGGCGGATATATGTTTAGATATAGACAAGTTTGGGTTTCCTGCACTGTCAGAGTCGAAGTATTCAACAATTACCTTTAAGGTACAGTCAACTAATGTTATTAAAGGTGAATCTAATTGACATATATCCTGTCCTAATTGACAGATATTAACGATTTGTTTGGGTGTGGCTGAGTGAAATTGTCTATAGGTTCTTTGAATTTTTGCTGCTAATTGATTTGGTGTCCCCCTCACTATACAGGTAATTCGAGAAATGTACGGAATGTTGCTATTAACAGCAACAATTTGAATCGAAGGTAGATGCAACTGTGAGTTTTCTCTAACACCTAATTTAAAACTAGGTGGAATCTGAATTTCCACAGGCATTTTTAATGGTCCTTATTTAAGTTGATGGTTGATCACTGAATGCTGATAAATTTTAAATTAAATAAAGTAGAATTGAGGAGGTCAGATCCCCGAATCCTAACATCAATTTATCATTTATTTACACAACTTGAAAAAGAAGTCAGGGATCTTATGGCAGATTGCTATAAATAAATAATTCAGCCTCATTAATTGTAGCAATATCTGCTAAAATGTCTAACCAGGTGGGAATAGCTAGTTCCTCTTGTGAATCTCTAGCTGCAATATATCTTAGTAGTGCTTCTTGTTTGGAAAGGTTTTGCAAACAGGGAATTATTTGATCTAAAATTCCATTGATTTCTATATTTACGTGCTGATTACTTTCACTGACATACTGTACTAAGTGGAGATTAGCACTAGCGGTAATTTCATCTCGTAGTCGCAAGACAAAAAGTTGATGATTAGCACTTCTGGATGCGGTTTGATTTTTCTCAGGAGACCAATCAAATATTTGTCCTATACTGTGTTTTTCATCTTGTCTGGCCAGGGGAAAAATACTGGCTGGGTTGATAGTTTGATCATGGTTATTTATTTCAGCGATAATGGCTTCTTTCCATTGACGAGGATCACACCCTAATAACAGTTTATAGAATAAATCAGCTTCTTCTGGTCCAAATTTTTCTTCAATTTCTTGTTCCATTTCTGGCTGAAGAATGGCTTGCAGTTTTTCCCGTTCTAAGGTGATTTTATGCGCTAATGAGTTTAATAAGTCTATCACAGCTTGACGAATGCGATCGCCGGCAAAGTTTTCCAGTTCTTTAATTGTTTTCTCAAAGGCTGGATAAAAGTCATCACTCTTAGTTGGGAGGGAAGTATTCACCCGATTTCCTCGATCAAATAATTTCCCGGCTGCACCTTTAAATTCCGCTAGGGTAATTGTACCATTTTGGATTTTATTAAATAGTAATGTCCACTGATTCCAATTCAAAATTCTCAAAATTAGTTCATCTTTAATGACATCACTAACTACAATTCCTCTTCTATCTTTCAGTTGTTCTTTCCCTAAATCTTTTTGAAAGTTTCTATAGGTTTTATCTAAACTTTCTATGGCTGATCTTAATTCTCTTAAAACTGGAGTATCAGATGTAGGTATGCCTTGTTCGTGAATTTCGGCGATAATTTCTTGAAGATATTCTTGTTGTTGACGAATGGTATCAGCAGCCCGACGACTATCTTCATATAATTGCTTTAAGCCGTGATTAGCAACATGACTTTGAATCAATTCTCTTAATTTACTAATACCACCATCTTGAGCAAAATAACCTAATTGTCTTCCTAACTGATTCCGACCATCTCCTGCTAGTAAACCCGTGCTTAAATCACCCCATTTTCTTTGTAATTTCCTCGACTTTTCCAGATAATCTGGATAATCTAAATTTGCTAGAAATTCCGCAGAACCAGCTTTAACTTGACTAGAACGTTTGGCTAATTCAGCTAAACCTAATAATGGCGATAATAAAACAATTCGGTCTTTTTGAGACGTAAATGCTTCCCCCCCATCAATAATAGTTTTTAGAACTTTCAATTTTTGGAAAACTGTACTTGTTTGTAATGCTTGATCATCAGATTGACTAGCAATTAATAAATCCAGTTCCCTTTCTCCTCCCTCACCTTCTAAAGGTAATTGATCAAAACGTCCCACACCTACTATAATTAAATCCTTGAGGTCTTGTCCTGGGCGTTGTTGCTGCATCATGGTAAAGATTTTATTGGCGCGATCGCTCCCCGGTGATTTACCATTAAGTAAGACTAAAATTGTCTGTACCTGTGCCAATTCTCGCAATGATAAAAATGTATCTCTAGTTCCAGAATTAGCAGCGCCCAAACCGGGAAAATCTAACAGCACAAATTCTGCTGCACCTGTGAGATCCCAAATTTCTCGTGATATTTTCACTTCAATATCAACACGACGAATTAAGGGAAAACTATTTTGTAATAATTGAATAGTTAATCTTTGGGGCGCACTAGATAAGCGAATATGGGTTGGTGGTAAATCCTCAAATTTAATAGATTGAATGGCTAGGGGCATTTCTGCCAGTTGTAAACCTTCGCGGGCAGTAATATCATCAATTTGGTAAAAGCGACCGCATAAAGCCTCACCATAAGCCTGATAAGCCCGCAAAAATAGGACTAACTCCCGTAGCAAATAACGCAACTCTAAATTATTGGAACTTTTCCAAACTTCCTCACACCAAATACTGATATCTTTACCAGTCTTAATTTTATCTACCTGCAAAGGTGTGACACCTGCGGATATGGCGCGACGGTTTGCTTCTTTCAGCATGAAGTGTAAGCACTCATTCACCCCTTCATGGGATAAATATTCTACAGTGTAATTATTTACTTGAGTAGTTGCAAAACCATCCTGGTTTTTAATATGAATAGCGGTGACATTCCCAGTGGTGGGATTTTCACTGACGGGTAAAGCGTCTGCATAACCAATGAGACTCCCTAGCAGTAAACTTTTACCACTGCTAAATTCCCCCATGACACCGATTTTCACCGGTGAGGTTGCCAGTTCTACCGTTTTCACAGCGGCTTCTCGCAGCCGCAGCAGACAATCATCAAGGCTAGTGGGAACCCAATCTTCCTCTTGGGAAGGATTTTGGGGTACGGAATCAATTTTGCGGAGGATAAATTCACCGTACTCTTTTATTCGCGCCAGCTTATCTGGTTCCATAGAGTGGTCTTTCGTTTGAGTTCATTTGCACAACAGGGTTATAACACAAAACCTAAAAATTACCACTACTAGTGTAACCAAAAGCGGGCAGATAATAGGGAACAGGGAACAGGGGACAGGTTACAGGTTACAGGTTACAGGGAACAGGGAACAGGGGACAGGTTACAGAGAACAGGTGACAGGTGACAGGTGACAGGGGACAGGGAACAGGGAACAGGGAACAGGTGACAGGTGACAGGTGACAGGGAACAGGGGACAGGGGACAGGGGACAGGTTACAGGGAATAAATTGGTGTGTACTTCATTAGACTGGGAAAGGATATAATTTACATCATAAATAAGAAATTACAGTAGTTTCCGATATCATGAGATACAGATACTAATGATAAAAATCTTGTGGTGCGGGCATCTTGCCTGCCAAAAGTGTACCTCACCCTGATGGTAATATATGGTAATATGATGTTTTTTATGGAGTGATTGGCCAATTAGCGAATCAAGATTCAGAACAAAAACAAGATTCTTACACCATTTATTTACAAAATCTTATATAATTGCCTACATATAAGACTCCTATTTGATTTTTGATAGCTTGCGTGGCGTAGCCATACAGAAGTCGGTACATACTGAAATCCTTCTTCCCTGTTCCCTGTTCCCTGTT
>LJOT01000988.1 GCA_001672075.1 Anabaena sp. CRKS33 | reverse complement strand
GGGGCGGGCCTGCCGGGACGCGGGGGTGAGGCTGTTCGTCGTGAAACAGAACCGGTTGAACGCCACGCTGCAGCTGCTCAAGCAGAAACCGCGCCCAGCCGATATGGGTCAGCAGCGCATGGGTGCCGGGTGGTGTCGGGTAGGACTGCTGCCACCAGGTGCGGAATAGAACCTCAAGCTCAGAATCAGTCATCAGCAGGAAGATAGGAAGAACAATCGGCGGCAAATCCCGGACCTTCCTCGAGTGGATCTGGAAACCCGAGATCGCAGTGGCCGCGCCAGTGGCTGCACTGCAGGCAGCTGGTGCTGGGAAACTGTGTGTGTGTGTGTGTGTGTGTGTGTGTGTGTGTGTGTGTGTGTGTGTGTGCGTGTGGG
>LJOT01000987.1 GCA_001672075.1 Anabaena sp. CRKS33 | reverse complement strand
AGGGGCGGCAGATCCTCGGGTCGGCCCGGGTCATCCTGCGCCAGTTGGGCAAGGCCGAGGCCGGAGTCATCACGGTCGACGATGCCGCAGCCGCGTCCAAGAGCTTCGCCAACACGGTCTTCAATGGCGACGGGGTGATCATCCCGGAATCGGCCGACGACACCGCGGTCCAACAGGTCATCCGCGAGGCCTTCGCGGATCGCGTTCGGCGGATCGGCGGATGGTTCCGCGAATGCGCGTGGCACGATCCCGACATGGACGGGGCGGACGAGACCTT
>LJOT01000520.1 GCA_001672075.1 Anabaena sp. CRKS33 | reverse complement strand
GAATTTAGGTATTTCCAGCCATCGTGAGATAGAATCCCACCAAGCCCAAAATGACGCATTCTCGTAAATACACAAAATGTCAGATTTTAGAATGAAATAGCCCTGATCGCTTAGGTTATCTAACTTTCTTGCTTATTTACTCTATTTTTCGGTATTCCCCACCGGTTCTCTACGCCCACTCAAGTGCATACCGCTATAAGGTATTTTTAAATAAAACAATTAAAGTAAGTTGTCAGTTGACAACCTACTTTTTACAGAGTAAGATTATAGGTGTCTAGAATAATGGCAAATAAACAACATCCTAATAAAGAAATACAAGCTGCATTGGAGTATGCGGTTACGAAAGGCTGGTCTGTAGAAGTAGGAGGTTCTCACGCTTGGGGTAAAATTTATTGCCCTTACAATGATTCTGAATGCAGATGTGGAATATTTTGTATCAATAGTATTTGGAGTACACCTAGAAATCCTACTAATCACGCAAAACAAATTCGGAAAGTAGTTGATAAGTGTATTCGTTTAGAGGAAAAACAACCGACTACTTCTAATGAAGGATAATGCAAAATGCAAGAATATGAATTCACTCTAAAATTCAAACTTCCCAACCCTGTTACTGATCCTGATATGTACATTGAAGTCCTTTATGAATCAGGCTGTGATGATGCAATTATTGGTATGGGTATGAAAGGTTTTATTGGACTTGATTTTATTCGTGAGGCATCATCTGCGTGTGAGGCGGTGTCCAGTGCAATAAAAGATGTAAGAAAAGCCATTCCACAAGCAGAACTTATAGAAGCTTCACCTGATTTTGTTGGTATAACGGATGTTGCAAAACTTATAGGATGTTCGAGACAAAATATCCAAAAATTACTATCAAAAAGTAATTCAAACCTTCCTTTAACTGTTTACGAAGGATCGCAATTGGTCTGGCATCTTTTTGAAATTCTTACTTGGTTGATTGAGTCTAAGGATTATAATATTGATCAATCTCTGTTAGAAATTGCTAAAATCACGAGGAATTTAAATTTTATCAAAGAGTCCAGAAAGTTAGATCATGAGATGCAAAAACAATTCCAAGAACTCGTTTTTTCTAACAATATGTAATATCTATGAAAATACTGACACCCGATGCAAAAACCGTGATTTCTGGTTGACTTGACAAGACTATCAAAATCTGGAATTTAGCAATAGGAAGAAAAAAGTTAACTCTGCTTCAGTCAAGAGGGAAAATCAGGAGAATATACGGGAATTTATTCGGAAGAAACGAACCGCAAAGACGCAGAGTTTGCAGAGAAATATAATTGATTTTATTAATGAGGATGAAGATAATTTTATAATTTTATGTATGTGCAGCAGGTTTTAACTGCTTTTGCTGAGGGTTTTTATGATCAACCAGAGAATATTAATAGTATTCCCCTAGATTTAGAAAGTTATTATCAACAACATTACAATACTCACCTTAATTTGTGTAATTTTGGCGGTTTTGGTGCAAAATCTAATTAAAATCCATCATCTCCCCAAATTCTTCCATCATTTTTTCCAGT
>LJOT01000986.1 GCA_001672075.1 Anabaena sp. CRKS33 | reverse complement strand
AAAAGCTTTAACAGCTTCTCGAATATTGGCTTTGAGTTCTTCCCAAGAATCTCCTTGGGTAAAAATGTCTTCTGTGAGACATTCAGTAACAAATCCCCCATCTTCTTCTTGGGAAACTTCAAAAACCAGTGTATTTACCATCAGACTAACTCCTAGTCATAAAGAGCAGGTTATTTGAGCCAATTAATTATCTATTTTCTCTGCTTCTATTATATGTATACCCAGCAATATTTCTGCTAAAACTCTCTGAAATGTATAGTACCATCCATGCCAACCATCGAGAATAGCACCTTTGAGGATGAGACAATAGATGAAGATGATTAAAGGTGCGAGGATTTTGCGTTTGCGGATGCGATCGCCTATACTAAGTTCATGC
>LJOT01000985.1 GCA_001672075.1 Anabaena sp. CRKS33 | reverse complement strand
ACAGGAGGTGTAGAAAATTCGGAGATATTTAATTATCTGACTATGAGGAGTCGTTGAACATGAAATTTAATTACAGCTTAAAACTAACTTTGATTTCACTGTTTACACTAGGATCTTTACCAATACAAAATTCAGCAATTGCACTAGTAAATCAAGAAATATCTGCAAATTATCAGCAGAATTTGCCATTAGTGACTAACAAAAATTTGACCATCAAAAAAACTATTCAAATAGCTGAAAATGACCAATATTGGGGACCACAAGGAGATTTTAAGATTTGGATGCCTGGAGAGGTAGCAGAGAATACAAAAAACTCCTTGCTAACGGTAAATACGCTAACAGAAACAGTATATATGATCTTTCATGGAGACCTACC
>LJOT01000984.1 GCA_001672075.1 Anabaena sp. CRKS33 | reverse complement strand
TGGTACAACTTCTACGGGAATCCCTGCGGCTACCAATTCTGCCATTTCTTCCCCACCACGACCGAAAATAAAGGGATCACCACCTTTGAGTCTGACGACAACAGCATGATTTGCCGCCTTTTCTATCAGTAATTCTGTGGTAACTTCCTGTAATAAAGAATGTCTACCCATCCTTTTACCCGCGTTAATTTGTTCTGCTGCGGGATTAATCATATTTAATACTTCTGGACTTACCAAAGCATCATAAATAACTACATCTGCACAAGCTAATAAATCTTTGCCCTTGATAGTCATGAGTCCAGGATCTCCAGGACCTGCACCAACTAAATAAACTTTACCCAAAAACTTTTTCCCCTTCTTTGATCAAATCCCCGATTAA
>LJOT01000240.1 GCA_001672075.1 Anabaena sp. CRKS33 | reverse complement strand
TAGCAATTCCCATTCAAGTTAGGTACAATAATTCAGAATTAAACGCAGATAAACGCGGATAAACGCAGATGATTTTGTACTTGATTAGACTAGGATTCGTTCTCAGGTTAATACTCCCCGGTCTCAGGACACGGGGATTCTTGGTTCAAATAGTTAGACAAGCTGATGATCTTCAAGCGGGAACTACAAAATTTTCACTTCCAGCTAAATCAAAAGCCCCGTGAATAACTTGTAAAGCTTTCACACCTTCATCAATACCTACAACACAACTAATTTTAATTTCTGAGGTAGCAATCATTTGAATGTTGATTTGATTTCGCGCTAAAGCTGTAAACATTTTCGCTGCAATTCCTGGTTGTCCTACCATACCAGAACCAACGATACTAACCTTAGCGATCGCACTATCTAATATTACCTCACCCCAATCAAATTCCGCTGCTACTTGTGTAAGTTTTTCTTGAGCGATTTCTGCATCTATTTTAGCCACAGTAAAGGCGATATCCCGACGGGGAACACCGTCTAGCACCCGACAACGTTGGGACTGAATAATCATATCCACACTGATATTATATTCTGCCAAAAATCCGAACAATTTAGCGGCCATACCTGGACGGTCTGGTAATTGACGAATAGCAATCCGGGCTTGATTCCTGTCTAAAGCGACACCACGCACAGCGGGGGCTTGAGGGCTAGGATAGGCCAGGGAAGTAGAGGAAGAATTGATTTCAAATGTATCACATAGAGCAGCTATAGCGCGATCGCAATCTACAGCATCAACTACACAACTTACCTTGACCTCACTGGTAGAAATCATCTGAATATTCACACCAGCGGCCGCCAAAGTTTTAAACATTTGCGCTGCTACCCCTGGTCTACCAATCATCCCCGCGCCGACAATACTAATTTTTGCAGTATTTTTTTCTACTAACACCTCTGCTTCATCGGAACTGGGATTGTTTCTCAATGCCGGAGCTATAGCCGATGATACCGCTTCTGCTCGTTTTAATATTGAGGTATTTACTGTAAAAGCAATGTCGTTACTATTACCTTCATGAATAGATTGAATAATCAAATCCACATCGACATTTTGCTGGGAAATTTCCCCAAATAACCGGGCTGCTACTCCAGGTTGGTCAGGAACGCGCAATAAAGCCACCTTAGCCTGTTGCATATCAAATTCTATAGCGTCCACAGGGCGAGCTAATTCTAAGTTAATTAACGCCCGATTTCGTCTTGGGGGGGTTGTAACCCACGTTCCCGGTTGATCTGTCCAACTTGAACGTACCACCAAGGGAACGCCATAATTACGGGCAATTTCCACAGCCCTGGGATGTAATACTTTCGCCCCTAAACTCGCCAATTCCAGCATTTCATCACTGCTGATTTCTGTCAATAATTGGGCTTGGGGGACAATGCGGGGATCTGTAGTTAAAATCCCTGGCACGTCTGTATAAATTTCACAAAAATCTGCACCAATGGCTGCGGCTAAAGCGACTGCGGAGGTATCAGAACCACCACGCCCCAAAGTAGTAATTTCTAATTCTTCTGTGTTGCTAATCCCTTGAAATCCAGCAACCACAACAACTTTACCGTCATTAATCTGCCGCATTAAACGTTCTGTTTCAATATGTAAAATGCGAGCGCGGGAATGTTCAGCTTCAGTAACAATGCCTACTTGAGCGCCAGTCATGGAAATTGCTGGTTGTCCAATTTCCTGTAATGCCATACTCAATAAAGCAATAGTAACTTGTTCTCCTGTAGAGAGTAGCATATCCATTTCTCGACGATTAGGGGTTTTAGAGATATCATGAGCTAGTTTAACTAATCCATCGGTAGTTTTCCCCATGGCTGAAACCACTACTACTACAGAATTTCCAGCTTTGACAGTTTTTTCAACTCTAGTCGCAACTGCTTGAATACGTTCGACTGAACCAACAGATGTACCACCGTATTTTTGAACTATGAGTGCCATAATCAGTATTTGATGTATTTATCCTAAGTTTTATTGGTGAATAAAGCAGAGAAACATTAAAAAAAATAATTGTACCGTACAAAAGTCAATTGACAATGGATGATGAACAATTAACAATGGATGATGAACAATTAACAATGGATAATAAACAATTATTAATTATAATAATTTCTTAAATTCATGTTTGACATCAATTAATAATAAAATTTTTACTATCATACAAGTTAACTATTGATTGTTTCTGATTGACTAAAGTTTTACATCCTCTTAAACCACCAGTAACATTATTGACAATAGCCAAAGCAACCATTGTTAGGGAGTAAATAGTTAAAAAATCAAGATGGGATCAAGATATGTTGACTGGAAGTAAAGTATACAGCACTGCTGCTGCTAAAATTGATGTGAGGATAAAAAATTATGTGCAATGGGTAATGGGTAATGGGTAATGGGTAATAACTCTACCTCTTTCCCTGTAACCTGTCCCCTATTCCCTGTCACCTGTCCCCGTGGCGTAGCACCTGTCACCTATTCCCTATTCCCTGTTCCCTGTTCCCTGTTCCCTGTTCCCTATTCCCTGTCCCCTATTCCCTGTCCCCTATTCCCTATTCCCTGTTCCCTGTTCCCTGTTCCCTGTCACCTGTCACCTATTCCCTCTTGCTTTATGACTAACAATTCAGATTTTCGCATTGAAAGAGACTCCATGGGCGATCGCCAAATTGCCAATAACGTTTATTATGGTATTCAAACCCAAAGAGCGATCGAAAATTTCCCCATTAGCGGTATTAAACCTTTACCAACTTATATAGATGCTTGCATATATATTAAAAAAGCTACAGCTATTGTCAACTCAGAATTAAATTGTATACCGGCAAATATCAGCAAAGCGATCATACAAGCCAGCGATGAAATTTTAGCAGGGAAATTACGAGATCAGTTTGTCGTTGATGTTTATCAAGCTGGTGCGGGAACTTCACACCACATGAATATTAATGAAGTTATCGCAAATCGGTCTTTAGAAATTCTGGGTGATCAAAAAGGCAATTATAAACTAGTTAGCCCCAACGATCATGTCAACTATGGACAGTCCACTAACGATGTTATTCCTACTGCTATTCGTATTGGTGGCTTATTGGCGCTTTCTCGTAGCTTACAGCCAGCATTAGAACGGGCAATTTTCACATTAGAAGCAAAAGCGAAAGAATTTGAAAATATCATCAAATCTGGGAGAACCCACCTGCAAGACGCTGTACCAGTGCGGTTAGGTGATAATTTCCGGGCTTGGGCTTATATCCTCTCAGAACACCAAAACCGACTTTATATTGCTTCTTCTGACTTAATGGTATTGGGTTTAGGAGGAAGTGCTGCGGGAACAGGAATGAATACCCACCCGGAATATCGTCAAAAAGTCGTAGATGTCTTGAGTCAATTATTGGAATTTCCCCTAGAACCAGCGCCACATTTAATGGCCGCAATGCAAAGTATGGGCGCTTTTGTCAATGTTTCCGGGGCTTTACGGAATTTAGCCCAGGATTTAGTTAAAATATCTCACGATTTGCGGTTAATGGATTCAGGACCCAAAACCGGATTTAAAGAAATCCAACTTCCTCCAGTACAACCCGGTTCTTCGATTATGCCCGGAAAATATAATCCAGTCATGGCAGAAATGACATCAATGGTATGTTTTCAGGTTATGGGATATGATAATGCGATCGCTTTTGCTGCCCAAGCGGGACAATTAGAATTAAATGTGATGATGCCTCTGATTGCCTATAATTTAATTCACAGTATTGAGATATTAGGTAATACAATTTCTGCTTTAACTACCAACTGTATTCAAGGAATTACTGCTAATAAGGAAAGATGTTTAGTCTATGCTGAAGGTAGTTTAGCATTAGTCACGTCCTTAAATCCCCATATTGGTTATTTGAATGCTGCGGCTGTAGCCAAAGAATCTTTAGAAACTGGTAAATCTCTACGAGAAATAGTTTTAGAAAAGGGTTTAATGACTGAGGAACAATTAGCCACTGTCTTAGATTTAGAAAAAATGAGTGAGATTGTTCCATTATAATCATAGCGGGCATCTTGCCCGGTTTAATTATAGTTAAATGAATGAAGTACAGCTTATTGCTAAACCCTGGTACTAATTTTATTTATTTTTATTTATCCCTTTTGATCTGCATTTATTTTATATGCAAATAAATCGTCTAATTTTCAGGTTTATAAGTAGGTGAACGGAAAAAAACCGACATAAGTAACGAAAAGTAAAGTTGCCCAAAACCTCTTCCCTGTTCCCTGTTCCCTGTTCCCTTACAATCATCCTTTGTGGTGTCTTTTTACAAGTTATGAATTACGAATTATCGCGCATGAAGGGGATTCAATCACCAATTATTCCCGTTATTGGAGAATTAATTAAAAACTCTCCGGGAACAATTTCCCTGGGTCAAGGTGTGGTTCACTATCAACCTCCTGCAACGGTTATGGAACTATTACCAAAGTTCCTTGCTGAACCGAAAAATCATCTTTATCAAGCTGTAGTTGGTCTTCCTGAATTATTAACAGCATTAGGGACGAAATTATCAAAATTTAATGGTATTGATATTAATGAAAAAAATGCTATTGTGGTGACTGCCGGTAGCAATATGGGGTTTATAAATGCTATTTTAGCAATTACTTCTCCTGGTGATGAAATTATTTTAAATACTCCCTACTATTTTAACCATGAAATGGCGATTAAAATGGCTGGTTGTCATCCGATATTAGTCCCAACTGATACAGATTATCAATTAATGCCTTTAGCTATAGCCGCTGCAATTACAGATAAAACCCGGGCTGTGGTGACGATTTCTCCTAATAATCCAACGGGTGTAGTTTATTCAGAAATGGCTTTACGTCAAGTTAATCAAATTTGTCGAGAAAAAGGAATTTATCATATTAGTGATGAGGCTTATGAATATTTTACATACAATGGTGTAAAACATTTTTCCCCTGGGGCATTTTTAAACAGTAATCAATATACAATTTCTCTTTTTAGTTTATCAAAAGCCTATGGTTTTGCTAGTTGGAGAATTGGTTATATGGTTATTCCCCAACATTTATTAACCGCTGTAAAAAAGGTTCAAGATACTATTTTAATTTGTCCACCGGTGGTTTCTCAATATGCAGCTTTAGGCGCGTTACAAGCCAAAGATAATTATTTAAAAGATAATATTAACGCCATTGCCCAAGTGAGAGAAATAGTAATTAATGAACTTCATAATTTAATAGATTTATGCACGATTACGCCAGCCAATGGCGCATTTTACTTTTTCTTAAAAGTGCATACCAAAATGAATGATTTGGAATTGGTGAAAAAACTGATTCAAGAATATAAAATAGCGGTGATTCCCGGAACTACTTTTGGTATAGAACAGGGTTGTTATTTGCGGGTTGCTTATGGTGCATTACCAGCAGATACAGCAAAATCAGGTATAGAAAGATTGGTTAAAGGACTGCAAACTGTTGTATCATCATAACCGCAGCCAGAAAATTCATACTCCTTAAGATCATTTTCTCCCATGAGTCAAATAGTTTGGATAGCAAGACACGCTAACCGTCTTGATTTCGTAAATCCAGATTGGTTTTTAACCGCCGAAAGACGGTATGATCCGCCTTTATCCGATGATGGTATGATACAAGCACAGCAATTAGCAAAACGACTGAAAGGGAAAAAAATTGCTCACATTTTCGCTTCTCCGTTTTTGCGAACCATACAAACTGCCCATGCGATCGCTGAAGTTTTGGATTTAGGGATTAAACTAGAAATAGGTTTGAGTGAATGGCTAAATCCAGCATGGATGACCGAAGAACCGGAAAGACTCTCAACTTCAACCTTAGTCAAATTATTTCCCAGAATTGACCCCAGTTATACATCACGCATAGCTGCACAATACCCCGAAACCCATGAAAAGGTGCGAGAACGTTCAGCCCAAACTGCCAGATGTCTATCTACTGAATTTTTCCCCCATGATATCCTATTAGTAGCCCATGGTGCTTCTGTATTGGGGGCAGCAATGGGGTTAGTGGGAGACATAGCTAAAACTGAAGTTAAGGC
>LJOT01000019.1 GCA_001672075.1 Anabaena sp. CRKS33 | reverse complement strand
GTATTTGCAGCAGTGTTTATCTGTGAATTATGAAAATAGTCAAACTGATTTTACTTGCTTTTCCCGCATTTTTAGCCTCTGTGCTATTATTAGTCAACCCAGTACAGGCTTCCTTGAAAGCTACACCTGTTGCAAATCAAATTGTGTTATTATCTACTCAGGCGAATCTTGATTTAACAATACCGCAAATAAATAAGATTACACATTCTGTGATAGAAAAAACTGGTTGTAGTTGCGCTAATTGCGTTCAAACCAATTTAGATAATTTACAAGGTAAATTGCCTATGATTGGGCTTAATTAAGTTAGACTAATTAATAAAGATACAGATTGGCTGTGTCTTTATTAATTAATTAGACATCTGGTGAAAAATATTGTAGAGCCGAGAATCCCTACCCAGGTCACGTCTCTACAAGGGTTTCAAGTCACGCATATTTAATTCTCACAAGATGTCTATTGATATGATAATCAAACTCTGAAAAATTTTAAATTCTGGAACTTTGGAGATATTTATAAGCGACAATAAATCATGTTAGGAAAAAAAATATCTACCCATTTATTAAAAACCACCATTTTCGGTTTCATATTAGGATTATTTGGCTGTGAAAATAGAAATATTAGTACAATATATAATCAAAAAAATTCGACTATTAATAATAACTTACCCATAGTAGTAGCAACTAATAGCGTAATTTGTGATTTAACAAAACAAGTTGCTGGAAATACAATTAACCTGATATGTTTAATCCCTCCCGGTATGAACCCCTTAACCTATAAACCCATACCCGAAGATAGTCGAGTTATTGAAAGTGCTAATTTAGTTTTATATCATGGTTATAATTTTGAACCAGGTTTAATGAAAATCATTAAATCTACCACAAATACAAAAATTGCTGTTGCTGAAAGTGCTGTTAAAAATCCGATCAAAATTAAACAAATTATAAAACCCCAGATTTGGCATAAACCTAATAATACCATAAAAATGGTAGAGATTATTAATAATAATTTAGTTAAATTAGTGCCAAATAATAAAAATATCTATAGTAAAAATACTAAAAAAGTCATCCAAGAAATGAATAAAATTGATAATTGGATTAAAAAAAGACTAGATACTATTCCTGCTAAAAATCGCAAGTTAATCGCCTTCAACACAGCAATGATTTATTACGTCGAGGCTTATAAAATTCCATATTCAGTAAATTTAGCTAAGATCAAAAATATCGAAAAGCTGACATATACAGAAGTCGAAAATTTCGCTATGGATATTCAAAAAGCTAATGTACCAACAATTTTTGCAGATACAACAACTAACTCTAATTTACTGGAATCTCTAGCCAGAGAAGCTAATGTTAAGGTTTTTCAAAGACCACTTTATATCAATGGACTAGGTGCAGCGGGGACTGACGGAGACACCTATCAGAAAATGATGGCCGCTAATACAAGAATAATTGTGGAAGGACTGGGAGGAACATATTTAAAATTTGAACCTTATTAAAAATGAAAAATCATCATGACTGAATATCAAAATCCTCAAGAATGTCATCGCTTCTAGTTGTGTGGAAACAATCAAAGGGATATATATATCTTTATAACTAGTTAATTTCAGGAATTTACAATCATGTCTATCGATCAACTCCAAGCTGTAAATAAAGAACAAACAACCGTTTATATACCGTATATTCAGTTGAGTAAGCGAAATTTATTACCCTATGCCCTTAGTCTGTATCAAAAAGGTGTTTTAGAGGGATACCGAAAAATTGAATCCGGTAACAATATTCCCTTTGTTGCTACTTGGAATATTACCACATTACCATCGGATTTAATCCGTTGTCGGATGCAGTTTGATGGTAATCCTGAACTAAGCTATGAAGTTATGATGGCCAATTTTGAATTTATTAGTCTTTTAATTGAACTCTTGCAAAACTATAAGCGATATCGTGATCCAGATTTTTCTCCGAATTTTTACCGCAAACTCCTACGCGCAGATGATTAAAACAGACAAGACCCACCCTCTGGCTAGATTTTTCAAGCATATTCATCATCAACATCAGATTCATATATTTCATGAGTTTCCGTAGAAGTAACGGAATTAGCTAACTGGAAGCTATCATCTGTCACACGAATGATTTCTCCAGAAAAGAATTTGGCTAAACTTTCCGCAGCTTTGAGTACACCATCGTGATCCCAATTTGATGGTGGTGGTTGCACTTTTGCAGGAGAAGAAATAGCTTGTGTTGCCCCTGTGTTGCTGATAATCGGCTGAGTTTTGACAGGTGCGGGAGGTGGTGTGGATGCTGTAGAAACTGGCTGTGGTGTGGGTTGTGGTGTGGGTTGTGGTGTGGGGTGTTGTTGAACGGGAGGAGAATTTTGTCCCGGTGGATTTCTTCTCGTTGATGTCACATTTGCGCCAGTAGCTTTTTCTAAAGTGACTTGTATTTCCTGCTGAAAAGCTTGTCTAAATGCCGTAGTAATCACAGGTACATAGGATTTCACTTTGTCATACCAAACCGCTTTTACCCCTACACGGGCAATAGAACCGTCAAACTCAATTAAATGGCACATTTGCCCTAGTAATGCCTGGGTGGGTAGCTGTTGAATATGTCCACGCACCTGTTGCCAAAGTTGTGTTAAGTCGTATTGTGAATCTTCCCTAACTGGCTGTACTGGTGCTGGTACGGGTAAAGGTTCTAGGACTGGTGGTGGAAAATTAACAGGTGAATTGTGATTGGTGGGTGTATATATTGGTGGTGCAGTGACAGGAGTAGTATTAACTCGCTGGGAAATATTTTGGGAAATATTTGTGGTTTGGATTTGAATATTGGCACTGGGTAATAATCCCAGTAATGTTACTTCTAACCATAACCGGGGTTGAGTGGTGTTTTTTAGTTGTACTTCTGCCGTTCTCAGGTGTTGCTGTCCCAGTAGGATGGTACTAGTATCGAATTTTTGGGCAAAGTTGACTAATGATGTCCAGGTTGACTGGGTACAGGTAACTAAATCTTGACGATTGGGGGCGGTTTTCGCTATCAGGAAATCTCGGTAAAAAGCGGCGAGATTTTGGAGAATTATCAGGGGTTCTCTACCTCTATCTAGGATTTTTCGGGTAAATTCTAATACTATTTCTGCCTGATCTTGACTAATGGCTTCTAATAGTCCCAGTAAGTCTTTTTCACTGACTGAACCCACTAAATCCCAAACTTTATCCGGTGTCACTTCTCCATTGACTAATGCTAATTGATCTAGTAAACTTTCTGCATCTCTTAATCCCCCTTGGGCAATTTGTCCTACCAAGGTCAAAGATTCATGGGAAATATTAATATTTTCTTGGGAGGCAATGTGAGTGAGATGTTTTACCATGGACTCTAGTTGAATCCGCCTAAAATCAAACCTTTGACAACGAGAAATAATTGTTGGTAATACCCGTTGGGGGTCTGTTGTCGCCAGAACAAAAACAACGTGCTTAGGTGGTTCTTCTAGGGTTTTAAGTAATGCGTTAAAGGCTGCGGTACTTAACATATGGCATTCATCAATGACATAAACTTTATACCGACACTGCATGGGAGCAAATTGCGCCCTTTCAATCAGTTCCCGAATATTATCAACACCAGTATTACTAGCAGCGTCAATTTCAATCACATCTGTAGAATAGCCTTTAGTAATTCCCTGACAAATTTCGCAAACCCCACAGGGTTCAGGTGTGGGTTGGTTACCTTGCAGACAATTTAGAGATTTAGCCAAAATTCTCGCACTAGAAGTTTTTCCTGTACCTCTGGGGCCAGTGAACAAATAAGCAGGGGCGATTTTTGCTGAAACAATAGCATTAGTTAGGGTAGTAGCGATCGCTTCCTGACCCACTAGTTCAGCAAAACTTTTTGGCCGATACTTATGGTGCAGCGGTTCGTAAGACATGGAGACAGGTTTAAATCCGTATATCCCAGGTAAATTAAGGGTTTCACCATTCTAACAAGTTATGGCATTTTCTCATTTCCTTGCCACCGTACTACTCACTGACATCGTTAAAATTTAAAGAAGCAACATCAATGGTGCCGCAGATGCTCAAGCAACTAATTCAATGGATCAAAAAATTTTTCCGGCGCTTGTTTGCTGGTAAACAAAATCTCACTCCTCCTGGAAAACAAGTTCCAAAATCAGTAGCACCACCCCTGAGTGATACAGATTTAGAATTTCTATTTACAGAACTTTTAGAAGGGGTCCATCAAGTCAAGGGACAAACCTGGACGCAAAAATGGCTAGATAATCTTGAGCATCGTGTCAGCACGGAGCGCTGGTTAGAATGGTTAAATCGCTTTGGGGAAAGATTATTAGCATCCTCTAGACCTCATCATGAATTAGCAGCTAGATTAGTTCAACTCGGTGAATTGAGAGTTGGGGAAATCAGTAATCTGTCCTACGATATAGGTATGAAAATCTTAACACGCAATCCAGGAGAGCCAATTTGGGAATATGACGGACCAGATATAGTACAAAATAATCCCTCAATAGCAACCAAAACGGCAGAACTAACGACAGAAGAATACAAAACTGTTACCCTAGATGAGTTACTCATGATCTTGCAAGATGATGAAAACCTATGTCAGCAACTTGCTCAAGAACTAGGGATGGAAACATATCATCCCGAAGAAATTATTCAAGCCTTAGTTAATCAGTATCATGAAGCTAATAAATCTTCTGTATAATCAAGATTAGTGAGAGGAAGAGTTTCTGACTCCATCTCCTGGTCACTAACCTTAATCATTAAGTTTGATTTATTCACTGTAGCCATCAAGAATTTTACGTAAGTAAACCTCAATTTTGGAGTTGATTGCGTAATTAATAATCTTTTAGACACGACGATAGCTACAATCAAGAAGAAAAAAATTTCAATAAATTGGCAGATGTTAACGTGGCTATTGCAGGGGCTTAACGAATTTTTACAATACATCTTTGACAGTCTGGGGGTTGATAATCCCCAGACCAGTCAAGGTAATCTGGTGGCAGAACAGCCACCAGAACTTACGAGTGCAGATCTAGAGTTTTTATTTAACGAACTTTTGGAAGGAGTCAATCAAGCGCGAGGAGAACGGTGGGCGCTGAAGTATTTGCAGCGAATGGAACCAAGAATTACTGTTGATCGTTGGCTAGATTGGCTGTTAACCTATGGCGACAAATTACTATCTTCTCCCGCGCCTAATCATGAGTTAGCCCAGCGGATGGTTCAATTGGGTGAGTTGGGTATTGGTGAGATTGGCAACTTGTCCCATGATATTGGAATTCAGTTATTGTGGCGCAACATGAACCAAGACCATGAGCGCAATCAAGAATCACAGGACTTGGAGATTCCTATATCCACTCAAGAGGAGCTAGATAGTCCTGGTCAAGAATTACCTCGCCAATTTGGTGAAGAATTATGGGCAGTTCCAGATGTGGATACTATTACTGACCAATCAGTATCCCAACTGATTGAGGACTTACTGACAAATTCCTCTACAGGGTCAACTGGTAAGTCTTTGTCTAAAAATACTACAAAAGAAAAGACTAAGACGGTAACTGGCTCTCACAGAGACGACTATACAATTGAAAAACCTCCCAAAAATGTTGAGGAAGTATTTGCAGAGCCATTAGTTCCCTACAACGAAAGCTTGATAGCGATACAACCCCAGTTAGCATCTACTTTAGATGAGTTGATGGTAAGGTTGGAGCAAAGCACTAATCTCGTTGAGCAGTTAGCTTCAGATTTGGCAATTCGTGATGGTCAGATTGTTCAACTAAGATCAGAAATATTTGTTCCTGATCAGGCAGCAACTCTATTTTCTCAAGGTCTCCGGCAAGCTAAATCGGGGAATTTATTAGCCGCTTTGGCTTTGTATCAATGCGCTAGTCAACTACAACCTCAAGTTTATGAATATTGGTGGCATCAGGGGTTAGTTCTCTTTCATTTACACCGATTTACTGAGGCGATCGCCGCTTATGACCAAACACTGGTGCTTAAACCCGATTTATACAAGGTTTGGTACGGTCGAGGTTGTCTTCTGTGCGAATTGGGAGAATTTGATCCGGCTATCGCTGCTTTCGATCAAGCCATCTCTATTCAGCCAAATTACCAAGCAGCTTGGTCTAGCAGAGGTTTAGCATTACTCAAGTTAGGTTTGATATCGGAAGCAATTACTAGTTATGATCAAGCTATCAAGCTACAACCTGAGGACGCGGAGGCTTGGTACTATCGAGGAATGGCTTTAGCTTTGATTCAACAAAACGTGGAAGCAACTGCTAGTTATGATCAAGCTCTCTATATTCAACCAGACTATCATGAAGTCTGGATTGATCGAGGTATAGTCCTATTTAATTTAAAAAGATATGCAGAAGCAATTGCTAGTTACGACCAAGCCCTGTCTATTCAACCTGAATTTTATTTGGCTTGGTATAACCGGGGTGTGTCCTTTGAAAACTTAGGTAATCGTCAAGAGGCGATCGCTTCCTATCAAAAAGCCATAGCCATTAAACCTGATTTTCACCCAGCTTGGTATAATCAAGCTGTAGCCCTATTTTACTTAGAACGTTTCGCTCAAGCTATTTCTTGTTATGACAACGCTTTACAAATTAAAATGGACTATTGGGAGGCTTGGCTCGGTCGTGGTGTAGCTGCGGCTCATCTCAACTCTGACCAATCATCATTGATTGTAGTTAGTAACATTTCTCGGTCTAATCCCGCTCTCAACTTAGGTGGCTATGAGGGTAAGTTAGCAAGTTATCAAGAGGGATTGAAACACCTTCGTCCAGATACTCACCCGGAGGGTTGGGCAAAATTACATATAGCGATCGCTAATACTTACTACGAACAAGGGAAAAAAGATCTCACACTGCGTGATTATTGGCATGATGCTATATCTGAATACCAACTGGCACTGTCCACTCTCTCACCGGAAGATTTTCCAGAATTGTACTTAGAAATCTTACAATCTCTGATCAAAGTGTTTGTCTGTTTGCAAGAAACAGCAACTGCACAAAAGCTACAAAAACGCGGGATTGAATTATTACAACAATTACTCTCTCACTCCACTCGTTCTGATGATAGCAAAAAACAATTGGCACTAAAATTCACAAGTTTTGAAGAATTAACAGTTGATTTGAGCCATAAATACATAGACAAGACTTGTTAAAAGCTTCCTAAACCGCTCAACAATTATTAAACATAAATTTAATTAGGAGATAGGGGTAATCTGAGAATGATAAGCTATATGGTGACCGAAAAAAATCGGATACAAGCCCCGTCCTTCTAGGACGGCTTTATAGTAAACTAAGTATAGTCGCCACAGGGCATTGGGAGACTATAAACGGACACTCGATACTGGATCAGACTACTTTTCGGTAGCACCAGTCAGTGAAGTGTCAAGGAATCCTCGCTCATGAAAGGACGAGGGGTATGTCAAATATAAAAGTGCAAATAAAGGCAAGTTGTTAAATGGGTTTTTCCTCAACGGATCCTCTCCTCCTCCGCGCTGCTGGTGGTGAACAGGTAGACCGTCCCCCCGTATGGATGATGCGACAAGCGGGACGCTATATGCAAGCATATCGGAATTTACGGGACAAATATCCTTCTTTCCGCGATCGCTCGGAAATTCCCGAAGTAGCTATAGAAGTTTCCCTCCAACCCTGGAGAGCTTTTCAACCCGACGGAGTAATTTTATTTTCCGATATTGTCACCCCCCTACCAGGAATGGGGATTGACATGGATATTGCAGAAGGGAAGGGACCAATTATTTATTCGCCCATACGCACTAAACAACAAGTTGATCAACTGCATTCCTTAGATCCAGAAACAGCGCTGCCGTTCATTAAAACGATTTTGCAAGCATTACGGCAGGAAGTAGGTAATCAATCAACGGTGTTAGGCTTTGTTGGCGCACCTTGGACTTTAGCAGCTTATGCGGTGGAAGGTAAGGGTTCTAAAACCTATTCCATTATCAAAAACATGGCTTTCTCAGATCCGACAATTCTCCATCAGCTACTCACTAAATTAGCTGATTCTATCGCTGATTATGTCCGCTATCAAATTGATTGTGGCGCTCAAGTAGTACAAATGTTCGATTCTTGGGCGGGACAATTAAGCCCTCAAGACTATGATACCTTTGCTTTACCTTATCAAAAAATGGTATTTGAGAAGGTGAAAAAAACTCATCCTGACACACCATTAATTTTGTTGGTGACAGGTAGCGCCGGACTTTTGGAAAGAATGGCAACCTCCGGTGCTGATATTATTACTGTAGACTGGACAGTAGATATGGCAGATGCACGAACCAGATTAGGTAAGCACGTGAAAGTACAGGGTAATCTTGATCCCGGTGTGTTATTTGGTTCTAAGGAATTTATCCGCGATCGCGTTTTGGACACCGTTCGCAAAGCCGGTAACTGGGGACATATCCTTAATCTCGGACATGGTGTATTACCAGAAACTCCAGAGGAAAACGTCGCTTTCTTCTTTGAAACCGCAAAAAACCTCAACGCTTTGGTTTAGTTTCTGTTTGATTTTTTGGGTGGGTTTTTCCCACCTGATTTTTGGGGAACGCAGATAAACACAGATAAACACAGATGAGGAAATATCCTTTAATCATCAAAATATACTTAATCTTTTAAAATCCAATTTGCTAGATTTTGTCTAATTCTTGTTAATCTTCCTTCAGAAATTTCCCCAATTTTACCCAAAAGTATCTGTTAAATCGGATTCTGTGGTTCACTTTTGGTTGATTATTCTTTGATTTTACCTTGTTTTGAAATTGTGGATCTGTGACTAGGATATTGAGATCCCCGACTTGTTTTGTTAATCTTTATCATTTATTCAGTTTAATAAACATAGAAGTCGTGAATCTTAGACGATGTTATTTTTAGTAAGTTAACGGTAATATCCTGTACATCCTTTAATCCTGGTTATCCTGATTCAGAATTAGTTTTTTTTCTATAATCTTCAGATTTTACAGTTTACTATTATGAACGCAAGATCAGAACTATTATAACCGCTTTCCAGTAATCATCTTGAGAATACAAACTAATAACTACTTTCCACCACCATATCGAACCTACGGGAAAAAAGGGAAGATGCGCTTTTGGTGCTTTTATGTCAAAGGTAATTTCATTATCAGAGAGTAAATTTTCTCCTTTTCTCCATCCTACCTTATCTATAAATTTATTCCAGATTTGGTGGTTGTAAGTTGTTGTTCCCCCCACACTTTCATAAATCTGCTTTTGTACAGAAAAACCAAAGCGTCCATGACTATTCTTTACCCATAAATTGTCTATAATGCTAATGTCTTCACTGGGAATATCAAGAACATTGTCTATGTTTAAATAACCTGGTATTCCCCGGTTAGCAAGTGTCAATATTATCCGTCTTGTTTCGTCATCTGCTTTTTTCCATTTACCATCTGCTAACAATTTCTCTAGTTTTTGATACTGACTGGGTATTTCAGGTTTGTCAAAAGGTGGTTGAGAATTAGGTTTTTGATCTACAAAATATAACTCCTGTATCACTTTTTTTACAGATTGATAACGATATTTCGCAATAGGACTTGCTAATTTTTCCAAAATCTTTCCTAATTCATCACTTACCACATTTCCATTTAAATAATCTCTCCATACCCATTCTCCTTCCATTGGACTATATAAATCAAACGGACTCATTCCTGTTAATAAATGCAAACAAGTTACCCCTAAACTATATAAATCACTAATAAATAATGGTTTACCTATTGACTGTTCAGGAGCGCAATATTCAGCAGATCCAATAATTGTCCCTGTAGCTGTGCGTTGCTGTGGCTTGACTATTTTCGCCGCACCAAAATCTACTAAAAATAACTGATTGTCACTACTGCGAATAATATTTTCTGGTTTAATATCTCGGTGAATTACCTGTTGACTATGAACAAACTCCAATATCTGTAACAGTTCTCTTAATAATCCTCTAATTTGTTGTTCAGAAAAAACGCCATTTTTATCTAACTCAGTTTGTAGAGTTTCACCTTTCACAAATTCCTGTACTAAATATTGACGATTATCGGATGTAAAATAAGCCATTAACTCAGGTATTTGAGGATGCTTACCTAACTCCTCTAAGCGTTGTGCTTCCTGTGAAAATAACTGGGATGCTTTTTCAATACTATCTGTTCCCTGTGCTTGGGGTAAAAATTGTTTAATTACACAATAAGGTTTTGATGGTTTATCCTCATCAATAGCTAAAAATGTTCTACCAAAACCACCCTGACCTAAAATTGATTTAGGTATATACCTTTCACGCAAAAGTAACTTATTACCGCACTTTTGACAATATTGAAAATTATCAGGGTTAGGAAAAAGACAGTCAGGATTAAGACATTGACGCATAGACTCACCACCAAGGTTTTATGGTAATTTTACCCTAATTAATCAAGATTTACGCAAAATCTCTCAAAACCTCATTTCTCTGCGTCTGGAAGGGTTCATTTAAAAAAATATATAATATAACTTAACTAACACCCAGATCCCGATTTCTTTAAGAAATCGGGGATCTATCTCCTCAAATCATGCTACAATTACACACTGAACTCAAGCATACCTAAAAACCCCAACATCCAAATTCATGACCAAAAAACGTATTTTAGTTACAGGTGCAAGTGGCTGTATCGGTCACTATATCAGCGAAGCCTTAATTCAAAACACCAATCACGAATTGTATCTCCTAGTTAGAAACCCCAATAAACTACAAGTTGATACTACAGTCCGTCCGGGTATCACCATTCTTCAGGGTGATATGCAAGAAATTGGTAAATTCTCTAATTTACTCAAAACCATTGATATCGCTGTATTAACAGCCACTTCTTGGGGTGGTGATGGCATTTTTGATATCAATGTCTTGAAAACTCTAGAATTAATGAACCTCCTCAATCCAGAAAAATGTGAACAAGTCATTTATTTCTCTACTGCAAGTGTCTTAAATTATGATAATCAACTACTCAAAGAAGCAGGAGAAATTGGTACAGATTATATCCGTTCTAAATATGACTGTTTACACCAAATTGAAAAGTTAGCCATTTTTCCTAAAATTACCACAGTTTTTCCTACCTTAGTTTTAGGAGGTGATGACAAAAAACCCTATTCTCATCTCACTTCTGGTATTCCCGAAGTTACTAACTATATTAATATCATTCGTTTCTTACAAGCAGATGCTAGTTTTCACTTCATTCATGGCCGAGATATTGCTACAATTATCCAATATTTAGTCGATTATCCACCACAACCAGGAGATCCACGCCGATTTGTTTTGGGACAATCTTCCTTAACCGTTAATCAAGCTATAGAAGAAGTTTGTGCTTATTTCAAGAAAAAGATTTATTTCCGCATTCCTTTGTCTTTGGGTTTAGCTAATTTGATTATTGTCTTATTTCGCATTCAAATGGCAGCTTGGGATAGATTTTGTATGAATTATCGTCATTTTAACTATGCTAATGCTATTAATCCTAGCAGTTTCAATCTACCAAATTACTGTGCAACAATGACTGATGTTTTGAAAATTAGCAAGGTCAAAAATGGCATTTAGATCATAGCCATTTTTAATCAGGGTATAGGTCATGGGTAATAAATAATTTTATATCTGACTTTCTGCACTTTATTGTCTAATAAGCGTAAATTTCCCAAATCTCATTAATAATGGTTAAATTAATCACATAAAAACCCTATTATAAATATAGCTGTAGCCACGGTAATTAGGACATGATCAATCATGGAAACTTAGAAATAACAAAGATTTCACTTTTTAGGAATTAATTTTCGTAATAACCGATTGTGACAGTTAAGGGTGCGGAATGTGGGTTTAAGACAAATACTATCCTGTGACTAACCAAAATCCCCGACAATCAAGTAATATAAATTACTCTCATGTTATCCATCTTAGTCATCTAATTGATATAGATATACCCAGATGGACTGGTGATCCTCCGGTAGAATTTACCAGTGTTGCAGAAATTGAAAATGATGGTTATTACCTGCGACGCTTTGCTTTAGGAGAACATAGCGCCACTCATATTAATGCCCCCAATAGTTTTGATGGTAATGGTGCAAGTGTTGACAAATACCCAGCAGCATCATTAATAATACCTGCTATAGTTATTAATATTTGCGAACAAGCAGCAGTAAATTCCGACTACGTTTTGACTATTAGTGACATCCAAAATTGGGAAAATAAATTTGGGGAAATTCCCCCAGGTAGTTTAGTGATACTATATACTGGTTGGCAAGAAAAATGGTTAAATCACCAGGCGTTCTTGGGACAGGACACAGCCGGAAAAATGCACTTTCCCGGTTTTAGCTATCATGCAACTGAGTTTTTAATTAAACATAGAAAAATAGCTGGAGTCGGTATTGATACTCACGGCGTAGATTCTGGGCAGGATACCAATTTTACTATAAATCGTTTGCTGTTAGAGCGATCGCTAATTGTCCTGGAAAATCTGACGAATTTAGATCAGTTACCACCTCAAGATATTACCCTAATGATTGGTATTCTCAGATTAACAGGAGGTTCTGGTTCTCCGGCTGCGGTAATGGCATTATTTTGAATTTTTATTTTTTTAAATTATTTTTTAAATTATTTTTTGACAAATTTTCTAGCAGAACACCGGAAAATTTTTAAGGTTGATTAAATTTTTGATAGGTGAAGAATATCTAAAACTAGATATCTTCACTTTTCTAAACACAGCGGAGGTTATTGCTAAAGATTAGCAATACCGCTGGTTAGGTTTTCAAATACAGCAGTTTCTAACAATATGAGGTACATATTTAGCGGGCAAGATGCCCGCACCACAGGAGTTTGATTACCCCGGTTTGTACCCCATTGGAATCAAATATCCTGTAAATGAGAATTGCTTAATGGGAGTTTGCTATTATTCCGGTCAAGAGTAGAGACGCGGTTTATTGTACTACTACCCTTGCCATTAATTCTAGATTGTCAACTGGAGGCTTGAGACTTGGAATTATAGACTCTGACCAGCAGTTTTAGATTTCACCATTAACCTGCATTTGATGAACTTGATCTGCTAACTCTTGACGCTGTTGAGCGTCTAACTTATCAATTGCCAACATTCCCATAAGAATAACCTCTTTCAAGGTTAAGCGAGTTGAATGTGCCTGTTTTTGCACAATCTCCTTAATGATGGGACTAACACCGATTGCTGTACTAGCTCTAGCCACGGAATAAAATGAAACATCAATAACTTCGCATACATCCTAGCACTTTTCGCGCAGTTATTCTACACCTCTAGAACTGATATGCTTTTGTTTTGATAGATGTTCATATATCTAATCCAGACTATAAGTGGCAAGCAGACCCGATAATTCTGCAAATCTAACTTTTTGACGACGGGTATAACCGTTTTATAGTAAGCATTTCCGCGATTTACTTATTTTGCCATACATAACTATGTTGTTTATGTAACAGAAAAGAGTTAAATATTTGTACTTAAAATTAATTATGTGTATTTTTAATATAAATAGACATAGATAATATGTCCTGTAACCCTTGTAAATTAAACATTTTAGCTTTTTTAGGTCTTTATTGTTGGTAAGTATTTATACATAAATATAATTTATTAATTTTTATTAAAAAATAACAGCACAAACAACTCATAATTTCATCTATCAAAAGTATGAGATTGTGGTTTTGACTAAAATTTATTTGAAAACAATGATGAAAAATAAACAAACAAAAAGCAAAAAAGATTATCTAGTCAAGATTTCGACTTCTGACTCCCAAAAATACGTATCTTTTAATGCTGGATTTTAAGTATATATGATAACTAAATTAATTTCATTACAAATATAGGACGCATTGTACCTCATTTAAGCTTAACTTGCTATTAATATAATTAATCTATATAAATTAAATATAATATGTATTATATTACAGCGATTTCGCTACTAAATAAACTATATTTTATATTTCGCGCAAAAGCGCAAAATACAAAAGGCGCAAAGAGAAAAAATTAATCAAAGTGTGATTTGAATCGCCTAAAAATGCTGTGATATCATGTTCGCCCAATCACTTACGATATAGTTCATCATTGTATTGCCTTTTCCCAATTACCAATTACCCATTACCAGCCTCAACAGATATAATAAGTGTTCAACCGGACATGATATAACCTAAGTTACTGGTTGAGGAAAAAGGCACAAACCAAGGGAAATAGGTAAATATTTTTACAAATTACCAGCCTAAGTTGACATAACTAGGAGGTCTGGGTGTGAGAATTATGACTATATAATTCCCATTACCCGTAAATTAACTTCTCAAATTGACACCAAACTTCTCTACCAAAGCAGAACGTACTTGATTATGAACTGGTTCAATTTCATTTTCTGTGAGGGTGCGATCGCTGGCACGATATACTAAACGAAAGGCTAAACTGCGTTGTCCTGCCGGTACATTGTCACCGCGATATTCATCAAACAATTCCACAGAATTTAATAACCCTTTCCCCGCTTTATTAATGACTTTTTCGAGTTCGCAAACTGTCACTTTCACTGGTGCGAAGAACGCCAAATCTCTATCACTTGCTGGATAGGTAGAATAGGAACTGAATTTGGGAATTAATAAATCATCATCATCCCAAGCATCCAACAAAGCATCTAAATCTAATTGAAACACATAAACGGCTTCTGGTAAATCTTTTTCGCGGCGTAATTGGGGGTGAATTTGTCCAAATGTTCCCAGTCTATTACCTTTTATCCACAATGAAGCTGTTCGTCCGGGGTGTAAACGAGAATCTCGATTTTCTGGTTGAAATTCTACTACTAATTTGAGTTGTTTAAAGACACTTTCTAAAATACCTTTAGCTTCAAACCAGGTCATGGCTTTTTCCTTACCACCCCGTGACCATTTACCAGAAGTTATATCACCACCGATAATTCCGGCCAGCATTTCTGCTTCTTGTAAACCCTCTTCTTCACGCCAGAAAACCCGCCCGATTTCAAAACCATTTAACGCCCCATTTCCCTGTTCTAAATTGTATTGGAAAGCGGTAATTAAACCAGAAATTAAATCAGTGCGTAAAGCTGAATATTCCGCAAATAAAGGGTTACTTAAAACAATCTGTTTATCTTCCCCTGGTTTCACTAAAGAATATTGCATTAATTCCGTCAAACCTTCAGCCCGTAAATAACCCCGTAACCTGCGAATTAATTCTTGATCTAAAGATAGATAACCAGCTTGAGATTTTTCTGGTAAGGTATCACAGAATTTATCATAACCATATAACCGGGCAATTTCTTCAATTAAATCAATTTCCCGTTCTAAATCTCGATAACGATAGGGAGGTACAGTGACATTCCAAGTATTTTCCTCAGTTTTGACTAATTTACATCCTAAAGCCGTGAGAATTTGTTCTACATCTTTTGGTTGTAATTCTCCTGTTTCTTGTCCTAATTCAATTGGACCTAATACTTGATTAATTTTATCCAAACGCAGATCAATAGAATGAGACCAAGTAGAAATATCTGGACGATAATCGGAAATTTCTTGTTGAACAATTACCCCGGCTGCTAATTCTTGAATTAAGGATAAAGCCCGGTTACAGGCTATTTCTAATTCAGCCCGATTTACACCCCTTTCGTATCTTCCAGAGGCTTCACTTCTTAACCCCACACTGCGAGAAGAACGACGAATAGCTACAGAATCAAATAACGCTGCTTCTAAAACTAAACTTTGTGTACCTTCATGAACTTCCGTTGTTTCACCACCCATAACACCAGCTAAAGCCACTGGGTGATTATTAGCAGTAATTAATAAATTTTGGGGTGATAAATTGCGATTATTTCCATCTAAAGTTGTTAAAGTTTCGACCGTTTGTGCAAACCGCACCCCAATTGTTAATTTTTCTCCACCAGCAAGAGATTGTAAACGGTCTTTGTCGAAAGCGTGAAGAGGTTGTCCTCTTTCTAATAAAACGTAATTAGTGATATCAACCACATTATTAATTGGTCTCACTCCCGCAGACCGTAAACGTTGTTGTAACCATTCAGGAGAGGGTGCAATTTTGATGTTTTCAACAACTGTACCAATATAAGCAGGACAAGCTTGGGTTTCGGAAATTTTCAAAGTCAGGTTTTTTGCGGTTTGAGTATTTTCTACTTTCGCAATTTCGGGAATTGATAATTTTCCCCCGGTTAAAGCTGCTACTTCCCGCGCAATACCGACCATAGATAAAGCGTCAGCACGGTTAGCGGTAGCAGTGACATCTAAAATCACATCTTCTAAACCCAACAGGGGACGCACGTCACTACCTAAAACCAGATTTTCTTCATTAAAGATATGAATACCGTCAATATCCGTGGGTAAACCCAACTCTTTCAAAGAACATATCATCCCATTAGAGGGAACACCGCGCAGTTTTGCGGGTTTGATTTTTAAATCAATGTTAGGTAAATAAGTTCCTGTGGTGGCCACGGGGACGTAGATATCTGCGCGGACATTCCCAGCACCACAAACGATATTCACAGTTTCCCCAGCACCAATATCTACGGTACAAACGCTTAATTTATCTGCGTTGGGGTGGGGTTGACGTTCCAGGACTTTCCCCACAACTACCCCTGCGGCCCAAGTGCGACGATCTTCTATATCTTCCACTTCAAACCCGGCCATTGTCAAGGTTTCCGCCAGTTCTTCTGGAGTCAGTTTAATTTCTACGAGTTCTTGTAACCAGTTGAGAGAAATACGCATGGAGTCTGCTTGTTGAGATTAATCTTTTGCTCTAATTTTATATTAAGATACAAAAAATCAGAAGTTCATCTGCGTTGAACTTCTGTAACCTATATTTTGGCGACAACCTCAAAACTAACAATTTTCCCAGGTTGAATATTCACAGCCCCTTGACATATTTCCTCAGACTTGATATACTGTTCTAGTAAGTCTAATGGTTGACCTAAAGTAAGAAAGTCACTTCGCAAAAATAACTTGGCTGTTTTTTCATGACATTCGTAACAGCGAATAATGTACTTTTGCGGCTCATCTTCACTGGGTTTAAGTGCCATAATAATTAAATTATCCGCTGATAAGTCTAAAAAACTTCGACTTTGATCAGCATCGCTGTGAAATTTCTGCTTTAACGGATTTAGTAATATTTCCAAAGGTACATTTAATTCATAACCATGTTTAACTGTATTTCCTTCTTCCCAACTTCCTAGATGAGAATATAAGCCATAAGTGAATTTATGTATACCTATATCAGCTTGTTTATCTGGCCATTGGGAACTTCTCAGCAGAGTTAACCGCAGTTGATTAGGTTGAGCATCGTAACCATATTTACAATCGTTTATGAGACTAACTCCGTATTTTCCGGTTTGGGTATCTGTGGTTATATCTGACCAACGTAAAGCGGGTACTTCCCATTTTGCTTTCTCTGCGGGGGTTTGGGGATTTGTGGGACGACGGATAACACCGCAGGGGATTTCATAAGTGACAAATTCCGCTGCAAAATTGAGGGGAAAGGCTGTTTTTACTAATACCTGATTTTCTTGCCAATTTACAGTATTAGCTATTTTCAAAACTGGTGAACCAAGCTGTAAAATATAATCTTGACAAAATTCCGATTTTCCCAGTTGACGCACTACCCGCAAGCGTTGTTGAATTTCTCCATATTCTTGCCACTGAATTGATTTTAATTTTGTTGGCGGTAGAGGTTTTGTGTTATAATCGGGGTCAATATTCCAAGCGTCCCAATATTGGCCGCTGTCGCTAAAAGCTTGGAGTTGGTTTCCCGCACCGTTTAAAATTTCTCGTTGTTGGGTTTTATCAAAGACACTGGCTAGATCTCCAGTTTCTGGGTTAACCTGGATTTGTAGATAGTCATTTTCTAAAGTCCAATTTTTCGGAAATATTTGGGGTGGTGTGGGGGAAGATGGAGACAGCCAGAAAATGCTGTAACCTATAGATGGGACTGTTGCGAGAAATAATAAAGTTGAGTTTTCGCAAGGTTGGGAAGAAATTTCTTTTCCTTGAATATCGAAAATTCCATAATTCTCTCCATAATTTTCATATTTTTCTTGGTCTGCTGTGATAATTTTCGATAAGTCAACGCTGACAACTTCCCGACGTTCCCAGTTGAGAGAGTTGAAAATTATGATGGGGATGGAATTATGATCAGGTGGTTGTGGTAAACTAATTTGGGATGCTATATCTATTAATGACTCTGCTAAGATATTGTTCCCGACTTTTTCCACTGCTTCCCATGCTGGTAAAGCGTCTTGGTAAACTTGGGTAATGGAAGAACCTGGTAAAATATCGTGAAACTGGTTAAATAAAACTTTTTTCCACGCGGTTTCTATTTCTGTGTGGGGGAATTTTCTACCGCAGAGGATATTTGCTAAAGTTGCGAACAACTCAGCACTATATAATAGATGTTCAGATTTGCGATTCCAGCGTTTTTGGTCTCCGTGGGTAGTATAACATCCTCGGTGAAATTCTAAATAAAGTTCGTTTTCCCAAGTTGGTAAATTTTGACTTTGAGATTTTATTTCTTGGAGATATTTTTGAGCAGTTGTAAATTTCAACTTGGGGAAAATTGGAGAATGTTCCCAACGTCTCGCAATTTCTAACATATCACGAGTTGGACCTCCACCATGATCACCGACACCGGGAAGCCAAAGACTAGTTTGTAAACCTGTTTGGGTTTTCCACTCACAAGCATACCTGGCCATTTTAACAGGTTCAATGGTTTCGCCCATGGGTGGGGACATAAAACTTAATATTTGACTACCATCAGGCGATCGCCACCAAAATAAGTCATAATTAAATTTGGTTGTATCATTCCAGCGGAGTTTTTGAGTAACAAAGAACTCAATTCCCGCGTTTGCGAGAAATTGGGGTAAAGTCGCACAAAAACCGAAAGTATCAAGAACCCAAACCACAGGAGATATTTTTCCAAACTTGTGGAGAAAATACCGCTGTCCATATAATAACTGACGAACTATAGACTCCCCAGCAATTAAATTTAAATCTGGTTCTACCCAAAAACCTCCCAAAACTTCCCATTTTCCCCTGTGAACTTGATTTTGAATTTCTCCAAATAGGTCGGGACGATTTTCTTCTACCCAAGCGTACAAAGCTGGTGTACTATGACAGAAAATCAATTCGGGAAAATCCTGTTGAAGTTTTAAAACTGACTCAAAGGTATTTTGTGCTGCTTTCCAAGTTTCCGCGACCACCCATAACCATGCTAAATCTAAATGAGCATGACCTAATAAATGAATTTCCGGTTTTTGTTCATAGACAAAATCAGATAAACCCAAATAAGTTTGTCGTAAATTTAGTAAATAGGTTTTCCAGTCTTGGTTTTCCGTATTTTTGAGATTTGTAACTCTTTCAACTGCTGCTGTTAAAGCTGGTAATTTTTCGGGTGCGAAGTTTTCTAGCAGAATTTCCGCAATGGCCAATTCATCAGCGACAAAACTGGCATCATAATCATTATAGATCATCGTCTCATAAATTGCCAGCGATCGCATCAAAGCCCCATCACAATGTTCTGGACTAACTAACCGCAAAATTATGGTAAAATTTTCTCCGGGAATTACATGAGGACTAATTAAAACTCGTGGTGAAGCATCAAATAAGTCACCTACTAATACTAACTCACCATTAACGTATACTTCCACATTCTCAGCCCACCAAACCAAAGCCAAGCGCAAAGACATACCGCTTAAAGGAAAATCCTGTAAACTTGGGGGAATAGAGAAATCTTGTCCTAACCATAATACCTGTTTTCCGCCTTTCCAGGAAATATGGCCTTTTTCATTAACTTCAACTGGTTGCCAATCAATTATACTAAATGGCATAAAATCAGTAACTACTGCGTCAGTTTCGTGATATTTCCAATTTGACCGGATATCAACCTGACAACAAGCACGTAAATTTTCAATAGCCGTGGATATAGATTTGGTATTTAATGATGATAAAGGGAGAGTCATATTTCCAGTAAAATAATCCAGTCAAATAATCAGGTTGATAATTAAGAATTTTTGATTTTTGAACTTAAGATCATCCAACGCTACAACTTCAACATTATAACTATGTCCTCCGGTTCTTCAAATCGCTATCAAAGTAAACTGTTTAATTTTGTCTACCAGCAGACTCAACGGTTGACCCAAACATGGGAAAATATCTTCAAAAATCTACAAGTTGCGACTCAGGTGGGAGTAGGTTCTCTACTTTATCCACTTTACCAGTTATTGCCACAAAAAGAATGGTCTGAAAAAAAAATCCAGCCGAAAATTCCTCCAGAAACAGACGCACCAATTCAACATATATTAGATATAGTTAAAAATCTTCCTGCTGGAAGCGATAATTTAGAGATTTCCCAAAAAACAAATCCTTTAACTTTTCTAGGATTTTTGTGGGAGAAATTTTTTCCTAAACCAAGTTCCTCAACGTCGGAAAATACTCTCCAAAAGCATATACCCAAAGTCCAGGGAATTGCTACGGAGTTAAAAACTGGTAATTTGGTGTTAGTTGGTACTGATAATCGCATTTTGGATATTTTCACAACCCAGGAAAACTCCCAATTAAAAGACAGAATCAATAGAGAACTTAATTATTATGAGTATCCTGTTTCGCAAAAGCAAATATTACCAGAAATTGATTTACTACTAAATAAACTAACTGATAAAAAACCGACTCAACTTTTTAAGTTTCTGGATAAATTAGTTGCTAATTTGGAAATTACAGCTTTAGTCCCCATAGCAAAAAGTCGTCAAAAAATTCTTGATAACTTAGTAGTTAACAATGATGATTCAAAAACCGAAAAAGCGGATATTGCTAACTTAATTACCGCAGTGATAAATTACTTCTTAGGAGGAAGAAATATTTATCAAATTGAATCAAATACTGCTGCTGAAAAAGCAGAAATTAAATCAGACTTCCAAAACAGTTTACCGCTAAATAATGGAGATGCTTGGTTAACATGGGATGATCTATTTGGTAATCCCAGTACCAATATATCAGATCATAGTGGTTTTAATCCCCTAAATCAAGGAAATTCGAGATTATTGAATAACCGGGAGAAAATCGCCCAAAAAGCACCTGAATCTGAAAATCAGGAATGGGAGGAAAAAAACAGTCAAACCAACCAAGGATTTAATTTTAAGCCCGACTGGATTGATATTTCTGCGACTTCCTTGGGCTACGAAAAACACCCACTAGAACAAATTTTACACTGGTTAGATCAGTTAATATCATGGATAGAACAGATACTAACAAACACGGTTTATTTTTTCCGAGGTTTGTTATTAGGGAAATAAATAGGGCTTGCTGATAGCGTAGCATGGCGTTAGCCATATAAACCTAAAACCATTTATTAATAAAGGGTTTCGCGGATTTTTACCACAAAAAAGTGCAAGGTTTTGGCTAATGGTGTCTCAAAATAAGTGCATTTTTCTTTGTTGGATTTGGAAAATTGAGGATATCCAGACAGTTAAAACTGTTCCCTGTTCCCTGTTCCCTGTTCCCTGCCCTCACAGACAACTTTTTCAGCAAGCCCTAAATAAGATATAATTAAAATTCGACAATAACTGGTGTATGATCACTGGGTTGATTTAACTTTCGTGGTTCAACATCAATAATGCAACTTTGAGCGCGTTCATACAAATCCGGTGTCAGATAATGATGATCTATACGCCAACCCAGGTTTCGTTTAAATGCAGCAGTGCGATAATCCCACCAAGTATAGTTTTCTCCCTTATGATTAAATTTACGAAAAGCGTCTGCGAAACCTAAACTAAGAATATCTCGTAAAGCTTGACGTTCTGGTACAGAAGCCATAATGTGATTATCTATTTTCACTTTATCATTAATATCTATATTTTCCAAAGCAATATTAAAATCACCACAGATAGAAATAGGAGAATTTGTTAATAGTAATACCTGTAAATATTCTTTGAGTAATTTTAACCAACCCAACTTATACTCATACTTTTCGCTACCTATAGATGAACCATTAGGAACATAAAGATTAACAATTCTAATTCCTGAAAATACCCCTGTAATTACTCTTTTTTGTGTGTCCCATTGGGAATCCAAACCTGGTAGAATAGCCGTAAAACCCATACTAACATCTGTTAAAGATTGACGACTAATCAAAGCAACTCCATTATAAGATTTTTGTCCTGATATATATAAATAATAACCTAATTTTTCAAAATCGAGACGGGGAAAATCCTGATCTATAACCTTAGTTTCTTGTAAACATAAAACATCAACCGGATTTTCGCTTAACCAATTGATCACCTGTTCCAACCGTGTCCGTACAGAATTAACATTCCAAGTAGCAATTTTCATGATTTAGTCATCAAAGTAAATGCAAAATAAAAGTCAGGTGTAAAGTAATTGTCCCATAAAAATTTAGTTATTAACGATCTTGGCCATAGATGAACCAAATTCATATTTGGAATATGATCCCCGCGATAGATGAACAAAGTCTATACTAACTTGTAGGTTAATAATGTTTTCATAAATTTTTCGTTTTGATAAATATCTTTTTGAAAAAAAACCATAAAATACCGTTAATTTAGCATTTGTTGATAGTTTTCACCACTAAGTTCTCTAAGTTCTCTGAATATCTCACTTTATTCTAGGTGAGATAAATACATACTTCAACCATAATACTACTGACTTATTGTGATTTTTGCCAAGGAGGATTTAGCATGAGTATTATAGTTAACACCTGTCCCTGTTGTGGTGGTTCAGTTTTGCGTCATGTTCGTTACCATGGAGTTTATTGGTTTTGTCTTTCCTGTAAACAAGAAGTACCAGTTTTGAATATAAATATTGTATCTGATACAATATCACATTTAGAACCCCATAATCAAGAGGTTTTACCTCAAACTGCCTTAAGTTCTTAAATTTTTCTTTTTTTCTTTTCTCCAACTTCTCCCAACTTCTATTTTAGGGATTAAAGGCCTTGTTAGCAGCATTACTCTACGGACAAGAAGATTTACGTCTAGAACAAATTCCCGACCCCACTCCCGCAGCGGGTGAGGTAGTAATTCAAGTCGAAGCAGCCACCACCTGCGGTACAGATTTGAAAGTATGGCGACGGGGTGGCCATGCTAAAATGTTAACACCCCCAACCTTGTTTGGTCATGAAGGGGCGGGGCGCATCGTGGCTATCGGTGCTGGAGTAACTAATTGGCGGGTGGGAGATCGCGTAGTAGCAAATAATTCAGCCCCCTGCATGAAATGTTTCTTTTGTCAACGTCGAGAGTATTCTTTATGCCCCAAATTAACCTGGAATAACGGTACATTTGCGGAGTACATAAAAATCCCCGCACCCATTGTCCAGCATAATCTATTACAAATACCAGACCAATTACCTTCCGTATTAGCCGCCATGACCGAACCGCTGGCCTGTGTATTGCATGGTATCAGCCGTTCCCAGGTCAAACCCCATGACCGAGTAGTAGTTTTAGGTGATGGTGCGATAGGCTTAATGTTTGTAGCAGTTTTATCGGAATATACTGAGGTAATTTTGTGGGGCGGTAATAATAAACGCCTAGAAATCGGTAAAAAGTTAGGTGCAGCCCGGACTTTTAATTATCATCAAGTCACAGATATGACTAACACAGTCAGGGAATTAACAGAGGGATGGGGCGCAGATGTGGTTATAGAAGCCACTGGTATACCGAGTGTTTGGGAAAAAGCGATCGCCTGTGCCCGTCCTGGTGCAACTGTCAATCTATTTGGCGGCTGTCCACAGGATACCACAATTACCGTCAATACGGAACAACTCCATTATAGTGAAATTACAATCAAAGGAGTATTTCATAACACTCCTGAGTATGTAAAATCCGCCCTATCACTGATTGCTAGTGGGACAATTGCTTTTGACTTACTAATTAGTGAACAAAGGCCTTTACAGGATTTAGAACAGGTATTTATGGATATGAAAGCCCGAAAAGTAATTAAAGTAGCAATGTATAACTAAAAAAAGTTAAAACATCCTGATTAAAATAGTGTTTCCGATTGACACTGTGTAAAAACAGGAGGTGTCACCTCGATATTATCAGTATCATACCCGTCTGCTCATGTCACTTATAGGACGACGATATAGTTGATCATTGTATTATCTTTTTCCAATTACCAATTACCAATTACCCATTACCAGCCTCAACAGATATGACAAGTGTTCAACCGGACATGATATCAAATAGACCTGTTAGCATAGTTACATCTTCATGAACACTGTTGACAATTTGCTCTCTATTTAAAGATAAACTTTTTTTCCGAATTGGCGACAAGTTTGATCTATCTTTGCTAAATCCTTACCATTTTACGACCCTTATTTAAAGATTGTTATAAGTTAGTAGTAAAATGTATTTATATATACTTTTTTTTTCGAGCAGTTAAAAAACAATCTACATATAGATTCTGAATGCAGATTAATCATCTGTAGCTATAGAAGTTACCAAGGTTGAACCTATAAATAAACCTAGTTTCAGCCATACTCCTCCGTATTTACTAGTCATTTTTTTTACTAGTGTAGTTGACAAAAAAACAGAGTTATTGAATAACTAATCTTGTGGATTAAATGGTCATGTAAATCACAGAGACAATAAAGACAAAAACACATCTTATACCAACCATTATCTTAGATAATGACTAGTAACTACCTGGTTTATTGCTTATGAAAACTCGATACGTCATTCGTCACTTGGTGGAAAAAGCCCTACATATCAGAAAATTAACTCCAGAAATAGAAAATGAGATTAACTCAGAACTAACAAAACTGGGTCATATATCTGATGTTGACTATGAAGCCTTAGAATTACTGATGGCAGAAATGGACGCTGGTAGGGTACTGTTAGTTCCTAGCTGGGGATAGTCCCATAACTCCAGTTGTGAGTGAAAGCATGGGAAAACAAAGGAGAATTTTCTGGACTCTGGCCAAGCCGCTTTGTTTGTGTTACAATGCTAAAGTAAAAAATCTGTGAGCAACGCCATAAGTATTTTAAGATGAAAATACGGCGTACCCCCAATCTTCAGATTGGATAGTCTATACAGAAGTAAATAACTGTTAAGCAGATGCTCAACAGTAACCATATTCTAGTAAATCAAAGATAAAAGAGCAAAAAATCGTGTCAGTCGAAACCATTGAGAAGCGTTCTACATCCCGCCAGCTTGCGCCTCGATATCGCGTTTTGCTTCATAATGATGATTACAATTCCATGGAGTACGTAGTTAAAGTGCTAATGACTACTGTTACTAGCATTACCCAACCCCAGGCTGTTAGTATCATGATGGAAGCTCACCATAACGGGTTAGCATTAGTGATTAGTTGCGCTCAAGAACACGCGGAATTTTATTGTGAAACACTCACAAACCATGGTTTAATTAGTACAATTGAACCCGATGAATAATCATTGGTCATTGGTCAATAGCATATAGTTTTGACTAATGATAATTGACTAATGTATGAAAATTAATCTCACTCAGCTTACCCAATACCCGGTTTATGTAAGGCTAGTTTGCTTTATACTAGCCTTACTATTGTTGTGGCTACCCCTAGCTATACCAATTTATTGGTTAGTTGCAGATTCTAACTTAGAAAGTATCTTGACAATAGTGATATTATATGTTGAGTTTATTTTGCTGCTGAATATCTGGGGGAAAAAAGTCTATCAACAGCCAGGAATATTCCGCCGTTATGGGTTAGAATTTACACGCTTTAATCGCATAGAACTGTTCCAGGGGTTGACCATAGGATTAATTAGTGTTGTAGTGTTATTTAGTTTAGAAGCTGTGCTAGGTTGGTTAGTATGGCGACAACCCAAAGCATTTTTAGGGAAAATAATATTAGAAGGTTTATTAGTTGGTTTTGGTGTAGGTTTTGCAGAAGAGTTATTATTCCGGGGTTGGTTACTAGATGAACTACAAAGAGATTATAAATTAAATACTGCTCTTTGGATAGATGCAATTTTATTTGCTGTTACCCATTTCATTAAACCCTTAGAGGCAATTATTCATACTTTACCACAGTTTCCCGCCTTAGTGCTGTTAGGTTTAACCCAGGTGTGGGGAAAACGTTGGAAACGGGGGCGTTTAGGCTTACCTATAGGTTTACATGGTGGACTAGTTTGGGGTTATTATATCATTAATGTTGGACAATTAACCCAATATTCGGGACAAGTTCCTGATTGGGTAACTGGTGTGAATAATAATCCTTTACAGGGAGTTATGGGAGTATTATTTATGGGTGGACTAGCTTGGTGGACTGGTAGTCAACAATTAAAAAGGTAGTTAACTGTAGATCTCAGCATATATCCTAAAATCATATTACTACAGAAAGCTACACATCAAAATGTAGTTTTCTGGATTTTGAACCAATCAAAAAGCATGAGCAATATTTAGGTAAAAGAGTTAAAAGAGCTTTATTTACAGCGAATTTCAGGTAAATGAACCACATTTTATATCTCACGCAATCTCTCTTAGAGATCCCGAAGGGTAGGCGCAAAGACGCAAAGGAAGAAAGGAATATAAAACAAAAGTGTGGTACAAGTACATTAAAATTGCTGTAAATCCCAGTCTGGTAAACATTATTCAGCAGACTTAAACCCACATTCCGCACCCACAACTGTCACATTGATAAATTTTCGTGGGTAGGTTGGAGTAGTAGTAAAATCTTACCAAGTATATTATAAAGAGTTAGAGTTGCCTAAATGAAACCAACCTAGGTTTGCTACAGTTAGTTATGCTGTAACCATTTTCAGCACTAAATTAGGGGATGTTGGTTCAAAATGTAAAACCATAATTTGATCTGAATTTAAAGCAACAAATTCGTAAGCTTGTCCATTACTATCACTAAATTCTACTTCAAATACAGTACCATCTCCTAATAATTCCACTATTGTACCAACCTGACCACGCAGTAAGTTGTATTCAGGTAAGTCAACTGTTAATGCTACTACGTCTAGTAATTTGGGCGTAATTTTAGTCATTTTTGATTACCTCATTATATTACAATTTAATATAGCAACTCGTTAATCTTGGAAAATCAGAACCAGGCTCTATAATCCAACAACTACGAATGTTTGCACTTTTATTTTTTCGTATTAAAGTAAAATCTACATAGTAACGTTGTCCATGTTGATCACTTTTATTTAGGCACGCTTCTTGAATTTTAACTTGTTCCAAAATAATCTGGCGCAATTCTTCAGCATTTTCAGCAGTCATACCTAAAATTGATAAAAATAGACGAGCTTTATCCTTTCCTGTAGAATGATTTGGATTAAGAGAGTAGTCACGCAATTTACGAATGTCAACAACTGCATTTTCAGCATTGGGAAGGAGATTTGAGTTTAGTCTGATCATATCTTCCTCCAAACAGTTAAAACTTTTCCCTGTTCCCTGTCCCCGTGGTGTAGCACCTGCCCTCCTAGACAACTTATTCAGCAAGCCCTAGTTAAGGTAAATACTTTTGTACCACCGTCCAACCACTCAGAGATACCCAAATAAAGCCTGGTAATAATAACAGATTACAACCAAGATGTAAAGGTCTAGCCCAAGACTTACCCGTACTAATTTGGGTAGCGCTAAAAGCAGATACTAAAACTAATATCACCACTATTAACCCAGCCCCTAAATGTGGAGAATGTCCCAAAGAACCAAAATGTCCCAAAGTACCCACAATACCAACTGCTAACAGGAGTAAGACTAGACTAACCATAGAGATGCCGATGATATAATGCAGCAATAGCATTTGACCACGATGCCAAGGTAATATAATTCCCAGGGGGACTTTGAGAGTAGTTTTAGCCAGTAACATCCAAATACCAGTTATTGCTAAAAACAAGTATGCCATTAAGGATAACCCCATTGACCAAGCGGCTATTTTCCATAACCATAGAAAAGAAGGTAGGTGCATAAAAAAACATTTCAGTTAAGGAAAGTTACTTAGCTTAAAGGCATTTAGTCCATAATACATAATATCTAGGCTGGTTATCTCACCAGCCCACAAAAGTCAGATATTAAACAGGCTATACAGTTAACAAACGTGAACTAATTAGGTTGATATCAAGTTAAAAACTTGATAAATATTGATCAACTGATTCCGTTAAATGCTCACGATGTTTAATGAGTTTAACCTAAACAGGCAAATCCTGAGCATTACGAATATTCTCCAAAATCAAGCCAGGAGCAGTCCGTTTAATCAAACCAGTTAAAACGTTACCAGGACCAATTTCCACAACCTTCTCAACACCATTTTCTGGGAATTGCAAGGAAATTTCTCGCCAGCGCACAGGTCCAGTCATTTGTTGAGAAAGGCGCTCTTTCAAAGTTTTTGCTTCTGTGGCTGGAATTGGGTCAACATTAGATAACACTGGGACCGTTGCTGACTGAAAAATCACTGAATCTAAAACTTCTTGAAATTCCGTTGCTGCTGCTTTCATTAAATGGGAATGAAATGCTCCTGAAACCTTTAAGGGAATAGCCTTTCTGCTTTTGACTTGAGACGTGACGGCTTTTACAGCTTCAGGTGTGCCAGAAATTACGACTTGACTAGGACTGTTATCATTTGCCAAAACTACATTAGGTGTTTCACTAATAACTTTTTCCAACTCTTCTCTATTAAAGTTTACCAGTGCGGCCATCATCCCACCAGCAGCACTTTCCATTAGTTCCGCCCGCCGTTTTACTAAGTATAAACCAGCGGACCATTCAAAAACTCCTGCAACATAAAGGGCGATATATTCCCCTAAACTGTGACCTGCAACTAAGTCTGGTTGCTGTCCTTTTTCTCGCAATATATCAGCAATTATACTTTCGATGACATATAAACTCGGCTGGGTATAAAGTGTCCGTGATAAGGTGTCAATGTCGCTTTGACAGATATCTATCACAGACCAACCCAAAATGGCCTCAGCTTGAATAAATTTTTCTTTGGCAGATGGTAGATTTAATAGGTCTACTCCCATGGACAATGCTTGAGAACCTTGTCCAGGAAACACCCATGCAGTTTTAGTCATTTGTTATTAAGTAGGTTGGCGTTAAAAATTGTCGTTATGACAAGGGAACAGGGAACAGGGAACAGGGAACAGGGAACAGGGAACAGGGAACAGGGAACAGGGAA
>LJOT01000983.1 GCA_001672075.1 Anabaena sp. CRKS33 | reverse complement strand
ATAATTTTCTCCCGCAGATCTATTGAGTAGGGTTTCATTTTAATTTTTTACTTTTATCTTCTCAACTATTGTACCAAACCGTTACACAAAGTGCTGTATACTGCATTATCCAATCGTTCCTCTCGTTCCTCATTCAACACATTCAACAAAATTTTTGCATCATGTAAATGCCTTGCTGCTGCTTGTGGAAAAGACTCTGATAACAAAATTACTCCTTAATAATTGCTTTCAAAAAAATATACGAATCCCAAATATGAGTCCGCACAGGCGGACTTTGAATCAACAAAATTAACCCACCAATTAAACCCCAACCTCCTGGGCTTCCAAAGCATTAATTTCATCTAAAATCCGCCAAATTTCCTGCATCATCGGATCTAAAC
>LJOT01000239.1 GCA_001672075.1 Anabaena sp. CRKS33 | reverse complement strand
TCCACAACTTATCGAATAATTCCCACTCCCAATAAAAGCCCAAAAAATACTATCAAGGGGGTTGACAATTGATTTTAAATTTGTTATCCTGGACTTGATAAGGAAGAACTATCTTAATAATCGGGGTTTCTTTAGTCAAGAGGCCTTGGGTTTTTAGTGGGAAAAGTCTTTAACTCCTCAATAATCAGATTCCAGGCTAACTCAGGTTCAGCAGCCGCAGTAATGGGACGACCGATAACGAGATAATCAGCACCCGCTGTGATAGCTTGGGAAGGAGTGAGCCATCGCTTTTGATCGCCTTTATCAGACCAAGTAGGCCGCACCCCTGGACAAACGAGTAAAAAGTCATTTTTACAAGTTTCTCTTAATTGTTGCACCTCCTGGGGAGAACAAACCGCCCCATTCAACCCTGACTTTTCAGCCAAAAGTGCCATTTCCAGAGCAAATTCTGGTAATTCCAGAGGAATTTTCAAATCAAACGCCAATTGTCGTGGGGAAATACTGGTTAACAACGTAATAGCGATTAATTGCGGGGGTTTTGTTCCGGCTTTTTCCGCTCCAATTTCCACAGCTTCCGCAGCCGCTTTGAGAGCATCATTACCACAAGTTGCGTGAATTGTCAATAAATCCACCCCATAACCAGCAGCAGCGCGACAAGCACCAGCGACGGTATTGGGGATATCGTGAAATTTCAAGTCGAGGAAAATACGTTTTTCTTGAGATTTGAGGATATCGAGAATTTTCGGACCTGTGCTAGTAAACAACTCCAAACCAACTTTCCAGAAAGTGACTTGAGGAAGTTTATTAATGAGAGCGATCGCGCTATCTAAATCTGGTACATCTAAAGGTACAATAATTTTTTGATCATTCATAATTCTTATTATTACTTGAATACCTTGTCAATTTTCTGTAGGTTGGGTTAAGCGACAGCGCAACCCAACGCTCATGTTGGGTTTCATGCTTCAACCCAACCTACAAATCAAGGCTTTTTTCAATGTGGACAAGGTATTGTTACTTGTTACATATAATCCAATTTATTATAGTCCGATATTGATGTTTATTATCGCTACTTTTCACTAGTTTAGAAAAATGGTTGTGTATTCATACGATTAAATTTACTCAAGCAAATATTAGCGACAGCGCAACCCAACGCTCATGTTGGGTTTCATGCTTCAACCCAACCTACAAATCAAGGCTTTTTTCAATGTGGACAAGGTATTGTTACTTATTACATATAGTCCAATTTATTATATTCCGATATTGATGTTTATTATCGCTACTTTTCACTAGTTTAGAAAAATGGTTGTGTATTCATACAATTAAATTTACTCAAGCGAATATTGAGGTCTTTAATCAAATATGAATACTATAGCAATCCTAAATTAGTTATCAAAGAAGTAAGTGATCTGCTACATATAATTAAATACAGCATAAATTTAACTTTTAACCTCGGTTTTTTCTTAATCTATAAGTTTAAGTTATTGAAATTACAAAAATAGTTTAAATATTAATATCATCGAAACATTAACAGAACTTCATATTTATATTTTCTTAATATTTTATTGAGAATAATTTCTATTTATCAACGATCTTGCAATAGTTTCAGCGATTTGGTAAAATTTCAAAATCTAGGCGTAGTATATCAATTTTTTCAAATTGCAGGAAGTAGAATCTGGAAATCCTTTATTTATAGGTATTTGAGAAATAGGGAAAGTGAGGACAGAGAAAATATTCAGGAGTGATAGAGAATCTTTCGGACAAATTTAGAAATACCTTGATGTAGTTTTGTAAAGCAAAGTCAGGGGTGGGTTGACAAAATAGACAGTTTATGGTATGGCGATTAGCAAAAATATTTTCTAATTTATCGTATAATAATATTATTTATATTCTTCATCTGCATTGGAATCAATGAATCAATTTTATCATCTTGTAGGAGATCACACCATAACTAATGAAATCTATAGATGAAATTCGTGAACAACTTCAGTCAGGAAATTTTGAATTTACTCGTCACGGATTAAAACGTTTAGTTGAAAGAAATATCAGTCGCTCGGAAATAATGAAAACAGGAGATAATGCAATTATTATTGAAGATTATCCTGATGATAAATACTCTCCTAGCTGTTTAATTTTAGGATTGACAATTAATAATCGTCCTTTACATTTACAGGTATCAAGACGAGAATCTGATATGTTAACTATTATTACTTTATATGAGCCTGAGCAAACAGAATGGATTAATTATTCCCAAAGGAGGTTATAATGCTAAGTTGTCATATTTGTGGTTCAGATAAATTTACTGAAGAATTAGTTAATGAAACTTTTGAAATCGAAGGTAAACTAATGTTAGTTGAGGGTATTCCAGCTAAAGTTTGTTCTCGTTGTGGGGAAGTAACATTTAGTAGTGAAACTGCTGAAAATATTCGTTTAATGTTGAATAGTAATCAAAAATCCCAGAGAAAAATTGAGATTGATGTTTTTGCTTTTTCTGCTTAATTGATAGCTTGAGTGAGTCGGTTTGTCAGGTTTAGAAATGTTGGGTTTCGTTACCTCAACCCAACCTACAATTGATTTAGTCCAATATCACGAAGCTCAGAAATAACCTGAGAATTGTTTTTATAAAATTCTATGAGAATATTTGTATCACATAAAATCATTTTATTTCTTGTCTCCATGCTTCTTGACGAATGGAATCAGTAGTAATCTATTTTCCCATATCCCTGCCAATGAAAAAAAATCTTGCTCATCATCAGATATACTGGTGTTATCTTCTATGACTTCTACAGAGTTCACAAAATCTAAAGCAGAAATAATTTTTAATAGCATTTGTGCTTTTTCTTTATCAGCAATTTGAATGATTAATTGTTGCATATTTGTTTGTTGGTATAATATTACTTATAATTTTACAACTATTTTTGTTTAGTTTAGCAAAAATTATCAAAAATTATCAAATAAATTGTAACCTGATAAGTCAGTAATATTATGATATAATATTGTAATTATCTTAAAATCAAGTAAAGGTAACATCATGAAACTAAAAATTATCGTACATGAAGCAGAAGAAGGTGGATATTGGGGAGAAGTTCCTTCTCTTCCTGGTTGTGCTACTCAAGGAGACTCTTTTGAAGAACTTTTACATAATTTGTATGAAGCAATTGCAGGATATTTGTCAGTGGATTATATTCAGCTATAATTGTATTCTTATCTATTTGAGGTCAAACAATGAAAGCTTTTGAAGTCATGGGAAAATTTGATGAAAAAGGTCAATTATTATTAGATAAACCTTTAGAAATTCATGCACTTAAACAAGTCAGAGTCATTATCCTTGTACCAGATGAAACTGAATCTGATTCTGATGATACCTCTGTGATGGAAATTAAAGCAAGTTTAAAAACAGCATTACAAGAAGCGAAAGCAGGAAAAAGAATACCTTTAGAAAAAATGTGGGAAGGAATTGATGCAGAATGAGTCTTTCTTAATTAATATTGATTTAACTCCTGAATATCAATTGTGGTATTTTTTAAATAAAATAAATGAAGTATTTAACACTAAAACAGAAGCAAGATTTAGTAGAAATAGCTGACAGTTATCCTAATTTACAATGTGTTCAATGTGCTTTAGCTATAAAAAACTATTTACAACTGGCAAGAATCCCAGGTAAACTAATTAAAATTAATACACAAGCAGATTTAGATTATCGTAATTGTTTTCTTTATGATGATAGTATTGGAGGTGATGCTATTTCAGAAACAGGATACCATGAAGGAATTATAGTTATAATAGATGGGATGGAAATTGTTTTTGACAATCATCATCCTCAAGGAATAGCAAAAGTAGAATGGTTAGGTAATTTTCAATTTTTTGGTAAAATTCATTTAGGACAAGAATTAATAGTTACTGAAGAAAACTTTTAATAAATATTCAGGAGAATTGAGGAGAAGATTATGCTAGATGTAACTACCACTAATGGTAATAAAAATAGTCAAGAATATCTCTATGACTTATTAACCAGAATTAAACAACGCCCAGGAATGTATTTAGGAAAAGTATCTATAACTCGGTTAAAAATGTTATTAATGGGGTATAGTATGTCCAGAGGTGAGTTAGGTTTACAACTAACACAACAGGAAAAACAATTTGCTCAATTTCAGAAATGGATACAAGGGAAATATCAAATTAATTCTGCTGAAGGTTGGGAAAGTATTATTTTGTCTCAAGTAGAGGATGAAAAATTAGCTTTTGATTTATTTTTTCAGTTGTGGGAACAGTTTAAGAATCAAGTTACAAGTATTGATCATGTTGTCAAAATTTGATATCAATGTTGGGTTTCGTTTCCTCAACCCAACCTACTTGCTGGGAAAGGCTATATCATCTACAACTAGTATGTTCAATTTGGCAATTTTTAAATATCTGATGTATAATTAGATATATCTTAGTAAAAATCACTCGATGTAATTAAATGCTATGGAAACAATAACTTTAAGTTCTCATGTTGGTGAAGATGGAATATTACATTTAGATATTCCTGTAAATATTGTTAATGTTGATTTAACTATTACTATTATTTTAAAACCTAGTGATAATTTTCAACAGGAAAATAAACCCAAAGGAAAAGGTTGGCCAGCTAATTTTTTTGAGGAAACTTCAGGATGTTTAAAAGATACTCCTTTAACTATAGATTCTGAAGGTGTTTTTGATGATTTAGAGGAGTTTAAATTATCATGAAATATTTGTTAGATACAAATGTACCTACTATCTCTGTTTCCAAAATTTAATAGTTTTATCTTTGCTACCACTAATTAATATTTGAGTATTTCGAATAAAAGCAAGAGATGTAACAGCACTATCATGTTGCGTTGTTTTATCAAAAGGAAGTAACTTTTTATTAGTAAAATCCCAAATTTTAATATAACCTCTATTATCACCACTGGCTAATAACTTACCATCTGAACTGAATGCAATTGTGTTAATTATATCATTACCTATATCACTAGAATTTTCTTCTTCTAAAATACCTACTTCATCACCTGAAAGATTCCATAATTTTATTTTATAATCATCTTCACCCACACTTGCTAAAATTTTACCATCAGGATTAAATGCTAATGAATTAATCTTCATACCATTTTCTATTTTGTGAGCATTCATAATTTCATGTTTTTGACATATAGTTAAATCTACTATTTCCCAAAAATATATATTTCCTTCACTATCGGAACTCGCAAAAGTTTTATTATCGCTACTAATTGCAATTGATGTTATTTGTTTATTACTCCAGTGCTTTTGATTATCAATATTTTCTTGTGTTTTCCAATTAAACAATTTTATAGTTCCATCTTTACAACCACAAATAATTAAATCTTCATTTATAAACGATAAAGAAGTAATTGTAGTTGTTATATAGTCCTTAATCAAATTACCACTTTCAAGTGGTATTGATGCTTGTTCGTCGCGGTTTTTATATATTTCAATATACTTTTTACCTGTTTTGACTATACAAACTGCTATATAATTATTATTATTAATTGATACAGGATTCAAGTTTTCTGATACTATATTGGCTACTGCTTTTATCATAAAAGGTTGATGTTCTATTTCTAATTTATTTTTAGAATCATATCTAATATTTTCTCCATTTCTAGCATCAAAAGGAATTATCTCTAATCTCTGTTTGCTATCATCAAATCTTACAGCCAAAAAATCACCTTGAGTAGAAATATCAAAATCATATATTTCGTGATCAAGATTTATTTTATGTAATAGGTCCCATTTCTTCTGAGAACTGTCATCAATTTTTGGAGAATTTGTGTAAGGTTCTTGAATAATTAATTCAAAACATTCTGATTCTGATGAGTTTTCAAACATTTGTAAGTTTGAAGGAATTGTTGGTTTTGGACTACTCCACTCCCAAAATGTTTGATAAGAGTCTTTAATATTATTATGGATTGTAGCAAAAATGTCCTTGTCAACTTTTATTTCTGTTAATTTACCCTTAAAAACAACACCTTCAATAAATGGAATTTCTCTACCAAAAGCATCTTTAATTTTACCATTTCCTTCTATTCCTATATCTTCATAAGTTGTTTCAAGC
>LJOT01000238.1 GCA_001672075.1 Anabaena sp. CRKS33 | reverse complement strand
ACATCAGCCATAGCCACGAAAGGGGGACTTTATCGCCGCTTATATTATACCTGGATGAAATCTTGGATTAACCGCTATGCAACTATGGGTTTAGGAATCAACAACCAAGCGGTAGCAGCCTTATTTGGTTCGAGTGACAAATCTAACCCCCGTTGGCAAGCTATTAATTATGGTCTGGATATCACCCCTTATGCAGATAAAATTGATGCAGCCGATCTCCGGGCTGAACTTGGTATCCCTACGGATACTTTTGTAATTGGTCACATAGGTAGATTCGTTGAGGTCAAAAACCATACCTTTATCCTTGATATTGCCGCAGCAGTAGCCAAAAGAGAACCGAAAATGCGTCTTTTATTAGTAGGAGAGGGTTTACTGCGATCGCAAATAGAACAGAAAGCTTCCCAATTAGGATTAACGGATCATGTTATCTTTGCAGGTGTTCGTGCTGATGTTGCCCAATTAATGCGAGGTGCTATGGATGTATTCCTGTTTCCATCCCTTTTTGAAGGATTAGGAAATGTACGGTTAGAAGCACAGTGCGCGGGATTACCTGCGGTAATTTCCGACGTTGTTCCCGAGGAAGGTGATATAATCAAACCCCTAGTGCAGCGACTTTCTCTAAGTGAATCAGTGGATACTTGGGCAGAAGCAATTTTAACTTGGAAAAATAAAGTACCAGCGATTAATCAAACTGAGGCTTTAAAAATCATGAAAGATAGTAATTTCAACATTGAAAAAGCTGTCAAACAATTAGAACAGATTTATCAAAATTAAATATCCAACAACATAGTTTTATGAATCAACATTCTCTTCACAGGAAAACAATTTATCCTGATAGTTTAATAATTTCCGTTTTCCTTTGTCTCCTTGTATTGCTAGGATTTCTGCCAACTACAAATCAATTTTTGCACTGGTTTATTATTCCAGTAACATTGAGTGGAATTGTCATTGGTATTGACGCTGTGCAATGGTTTCGGGGGCAATTAAATATCTTTTCTCCCGTAGGCGTTATGGGTTTATTAGGTGTTCATTTTTTCTTCTTAGCACCCCTACTTCATGTTAGTTGGGATAATTGGTTAAGTAGTGATTTAATACCACCTCCAGACTGGCGACCCTGGGTAGGTGGAATGGCAATTCTGAACTTATTAGGCATTTTAATTTATCGCATTTCTAGAAATATAGATTTCTCTGAATTTTTTCAACAAAAATCAATCAATCAAAAGATAAATCAAAAAACAGTTTGGATGATTAATAAACAACGTTTTCCTTTAATTGTGGGGATAGCACTAATTGTTTGTTTAGTTTTACAAATATTAGTTTATAGCCAGTATGGAGGTTTAATTGGTTATATCAATGCTTTCGCAGATAAACAAACCGAAGCCGGAGTAGGACAAGGTTGGTTATTAATGATTTGTGAAAGTTTTCCTAATTTAGCAATGATGTCATTTGCTGTCTATGCTAAAGACAAAAAAAGATTACAAACATGGCCTGTATTGATTACAGTTTTGGTCATATTTTTTGTAATTAAATTACTATTTGGTGGCTTACGAGGTAGTCGCAGTAATACAATATGGGCATTATTTTGGGCAGCGGGAATGATTCATTTTTGGCTGAGGAAAATTAATAAAAAACAAATCCTCATAGGCATGATATTCTTCATATTTTTCATGTACTTTTATGGATTTTTAAAATCAGGGGGAACTGAAGGGTTTGAAACTGCCTTACAGGGGGCAGAAGCTAGGGAAGAATACACAGCAGAAAATGGCAGAACTTGGGAGAACTTATTATTAGGAGATTTAGGACGAACCGATGTTCATGCTTATATGCTATATAGATTAATGGACGATGATAGTGATTACCAATATGCTTGGGGGCGAACTTATTATTCAGCATTTACTCTTTTAATTCCCCAACAACTTTGGCCTTATCCCGAAAAACCACCAAATAAATCGAAAGAAGGAACAGACCTACTTTATGGTATGGGTTCTTATATTCCTGGAGTGTGGGTATCCTCCAAAGTTTACGGAATTGCTGGAGAAATAATGCTAAATTTTGGACCCTTTGCTGTACCTTTTTCTTATATCGTTCTGGGGGTAGTTGTAGGATTAATTCAACGTTCTTTGGCGGGCTATTCAAAAGTAGATTCTCGCTTACTTTTACTACCAATGTTAATCAATTTCAGTTTTACAATTTTGATAGGTGACTTGGATAATCTTATATATTTTTTAATCACTGTTGGTGGTGTTCCTTCTCTGGTAATTTTTAGCAGTTCTGACAGAAAAATACTCCTCTCTCACCCTCCTCTGATCAATGAGAGAAAACAAACTCCCCTTTATAACTAAATGAGCAATTACCCATTAGCAATTACCTATGTTAAAAATTCTTCATTTAATTAACAGTTTAAATAGAGGTGGAATTGAAATGTGGCTACTTTCTATGCTGCGACAAATTCCCAGAAACCAATATGAGATGGATTTCTGTTGTAAAGGACAAAATGTAGGTGCATTAGCAAATATTGCAGAAGAATTAGGTGCAAAAGTATTTCATTGTCAATTAAATTTTGCTCATTTTGGCTTTATTAACAATTTAAAACGGATTATCATAGAGGGAAATTACCAGATTCTCCATAACCATTTAGAAGCTTGTAGCGGTCTTGGCAGTTGGCTAGGTAATGAATTAGGAATCCCCGTGATTACCTCCTTTCATAATACGAAATTTTTTACTCCCCAAACACCATTAACTCGTCGTTTTGTAATTCGACAATTACGGTCAATTTACGCAAAATTTAGTATTGGCTACGCATTGGAAAATTCTCATTTAGTCACAGGTTGTTCTCAAGGAGTAATTGATAGTTTGACGAGTTTTGACCAAAACATAAAAAATTCTGGTCTTGTTTTAAATTATGGTGTGAATATTCCCGATTTAGCAACACCTGAAAAATGGAAAGAGTTGCGTAATTCTTTTGGTTGGACTGAAGATACCCCGATTATTCTTCATGTAGGAAGATTAATAGAACAAAAAAATCATTTAGGATTAATTTCTATATTCCAGAAAGTTGTAGAAAAGATTCCTACAGCCAAACTTTTATTAATAGGAGAAGGTCCATTACGAGAATTAATTACAGAAAATATCACTAAACTTGGACTTATAAATGCAGTTAAGCTACTCGGACTGCGTGACGATGTTTCTGCATTAATGACCTGTGCTAACGTTTTTTTATTTCCATCTTTTCATGAAGGATTTGGGCTAGTTGCTATTGAAGCTAATGCAGCAGGATTGCCAATTGTTGGTTCAAAAATCCCCGGTTTAATAGAAGCGGTCAAAGATCGAGAAACAGCAATTTTACATGAGGTAGAAGACCTAGAAGGCATGGCTAAATCAACGATTGAAATCATCAATAATCGCCAATATGCCCAGGAACTTGCTCAGGCTGGAAGAACCTGGATAAAAAGCAAATATTCAACGGAAAATAGTGCCAAGAACCTAATAAAAATTTACCATAACTGTCCAATTAAAATATAAAAATTAAGCCAAAAAAATGGATGTATTAGTAACAGCCAGCGCCCACTTTGCGATCACAAGTGATGGTATGCTGTGGACCCCAAATCAATCATTAGATTATCACTTTTGGTCTCGATATTTAGACGTATACGATGAAGTTAAAATCTTGGCACGAGCAAAATCGTATCAATTACCACCATCAGGCTGGAATCAAGCCTCAGGACCAGGAATCAAAGCGATACCCTTACCTGACTATCAAGGCGGATCAGGATTAGTAAAAAACTATACTCGCATTACAAAAACTGCGATCGCGGCGTTAGCAAATACAAAAGCCGTACAAATGCGTTTATCCTGTGATATCGGTGCAATTGTCTGGCGGTGTTTAGCATCTTCAAGACCTTATGGCATAGAAGTAGTTAATGATCCTTATGATGTCTTTGCCCCTGGTGCTTACAAGCATCCTTTGAGAGCAGTTTTTCGGAGATGGTCAACATGGCAATTACAACGTCATACCGCCAATGCTACCGCTGCTGCTTATGTAACAGAATACTCATTACAAAAGCGATATCCGCCGAAAAATAGCGCATTTTCCACTTATTTTTCCAGTATTGATTTACCCAATTCAGCCTTTGCGGCTGCACCGCGAGAGCCAAGAACAGGTATAAAATCATTTACGCTTGTTAGCGTAGGTACATTAGCCCAACTGTATAAAGCACCAGATGTCTTAATTAAAGCCATTGCTGTTTGTGTAGAACAAGGGTTAGATATAAAACTGATTTGGGTGGGAGATGGTAAGTACAAATCAGAATTGCAAACATTGGCAGCGGAAAAAGGTATAAATAAGCGAGTCACATTTTGCGGATATTTATCCACCAGAGAGCAAGTAATTGAGCAATTGGATCAAGGGGATCTTTTCGTTCTCCCATCATACCAGGAAGGCTTACCAAAAGCGATGATTGAAGCCATGGCGCGGGGGCTACCTTGTATTGGCTCAAACGTGGGGGGTATTCCCGAATTATTACCAGAGGAAGATATGGTTAACCCTGGTTGTCACATAGCACTGGCACATAAAATCCGCGAAGTTGTCACTAACCCAAACCGATTAGGAAATATGTCAATTCGCAATTTAGAAAAAGCCAAAAATTATAGAGAAGATATTTTGCAGAAACGCCGAATTAAATTCTACAGTCATGTCAGAGAACAAACGCAAATATGGCTATCAAGCCAGAAAAAAGCCTTATAAATTATCTATCAACCCCTGGAAATAAAAATGAATAAAATTTTAATAGTAACAACAATTCCTAGCACTATTAATGCCTTTCTTTTACCTTTTGTGGAACATTTCCGCGCTCATGGTTGGAAAGTAGATGCAATGGCGCGGGGAATCAGTGCAAATGCTCAATGTTTAGCAGCATTTGATCAAGTTTGGGATATAGAATGGTCAAGAAATCCCCTAAACCCATTGAATTTAATAGCAGCTCCTCAGATTATTCAAAAAATAGTTGAAAAAGAGAAATATGATATAGTTCATGTTCACACACCAGTAGCAGCTTTTGTAACTCGCTATGCTTTAAAAAACCTGAAAAAGCAACTTAATACAAAAGTCATTTATACAGCTCATGGTTTTCATTTCTACCAAGGAGGTAAAGCTTTAAAAAATACTTTATTTCTATTTTTAGAAAAATTAGCTGGCTATTGGACGGACTATTTAGTAGTAATTAATTGTGAAGATCAAGCAGCCGCTCAAAAATACAAACTTGTCTCATCAGAACGGCTTAATTATATGCCAGGAATTGGCGTAAATTTGCAATATTACAAAGCTGATTCTATCTCTTTAAAAGATATTGAGAAATTACGTCAAGAATTAGGACTAACAGCAAACACTAAATTGCTGTTATCAGTAGCTGAATTTATTCCCCGAAAAAGATTGTCAGATATCTTAAAAGCCTACTGTAATTTAAACAGACCTGAAACCTGTTTAGTTTTTGCTGGAGACGGAATATTAATGGAGGAAATGCAGCAGTTAGCAATTAAATTAAATATTCAAAATCAAGTCCGATTTTTAGGAATACGTCGAGACATTCCCATTTTAATGCGTACCGCAGCAGCCACCATTTTAGTTTCCGAGCAAGAAGGTTTACCCAGATGTGTAATGGAATCTATGTCCTTAGAAACTCCTGTAATTGGTACAAATATTCGCGGAACTAGAGACTTATTAGAAAATGGCTGTGGTTTACTTGTAGAAGTCGGTGATATAGAAGGAATAAGAAAAGCAATGATATGGATATTAGATCATCCAGAAAAAGCGAGAATTATCTGTAAAACAGGACGAGAAAGAATAGCTAATTATGACATAAACCAAATTATTAAAATGCACACAACGTTATACATTCAAGTTCAGACACCAAACTTATAGCGATTCACAAACATTAAAAAATGTGCAATAATTATGAAGAAATATCCGGTATTATTAGCTATTATTATCTGCATTTTTATAGTTTTGCAAAATGGAGTATTTCCACAAAACTTATCTGCATTAACAACAAGAAAAGTTATTAATAACGAAAGAGGATTTTACTATGTATTTCCTTATAATGATGAG
>LJOT01000982.1 GCA_001672075.1 Anabaena sp. CRKS33 | reverse complement strand
ATATAGCAGCAGCAGTGGGATTAGAAAAAGGGGTTTATTTAACCGAAGATGGTGGTAAAAATTGGTCAAATATTTTCCCCACCACGGCACTGATAACCTCTCTAGCTATTACTCCCAGCAATCCTGATCGCATTTTTTTCGGGGATGAACAGGGTAAATTATACACTTCCTCCGATGGGGGAAAAACTTGGCAGAATCTCCCCTTACCTGCTAATATGGGGGCAGTAGATACAATTGCTTTTTCTCCTAATTTAGACAGGGATAAAACCTTTTTTAGTCGGGTTTTAAAATCACGGTGGCCGGAC
>LJOT01000237.1 GCA_001672075.1 Anabaena sp. CRKS33 | reverse complement strand
TGATTTGTTTTCTCTCCCCGGCACTTATTTAATATATCAATGCTGCCGGTTATTGTCAAGGGTTTTTTCAAACTTTTTTTTAAATCGGGTGAATTTAATCTCTGATTTTGGCTATAAGCTTTATCTGGTAAGGGTTAGACAAATTTTAAAATTATCAATCTATGGGATGCTGTCCATAATAGGGTAGAGCCTTGGACCAATGGGGGTGTTTACCATGCCGCCACTTTAAATAAGCTAATTCCAAAATACTGTTAACAGTGGCTGCTAATTGAGATGTAGCCGAAATTAACTGATAACTGGTCTGCCAACTAGCAAGGGTTTCTTGCCATGCGGCTGGAGTGAATACTGTATCTGGCAACAAAGCAGTAAGACCGGAATTATCAGGGTTTGGTTGATAAATAGCACCAAAAGTCTGTCCTCTTTGTGCTGGCATTTCTACTGCAATTATCGGATATTGGCAATTTTGCGGTAGGGGAGTAGTATTTTTAATTTCAGCCGCAAAACTAGAATGGTTGTGTAAGGTATGTTCTTGCCAAGCTACTGCGGCCAGAGTGGAAATGGTAAATACTGGAATTTTTAGCTGTTGTCCTAGTGTACGAGCGGTGACAATACCAATGCGAGTTCCTGTAAAACCGCCAGGTCCTTGGCTGACGGCGATAAATTCCAGGTCTGCCCAGGTTCGTGGTTTAATCAGTTCTATCAAGTATTGATGGATATGACTAGATAAGTCACGCCCTAAATTCCAAACTTGAGATTGGGTATGATCTGCAAAGTTGCTAATTGCCAAACCTAGTTCTGGTGTGGTGGTGTGCAATGCTAAAGCGTATTTATTTAGTGGCAATATGGTCGTCAAAGTATATTTTATTTGGGGGTGGAAGCTGAGATAGCTTTGATTTTGGGCTTTTAATTTAATATTAATGGAGTTTGTGAGAATTGGTGTTACTGATTTTAAATATAGCATTTCTCATCCTCATAGGTACAGGAATCAGGAATGAAACGCAGATAAACGCAAATAAACGCAGATAAGTTTGTTCCTTATTAATTTTCGCAAATGTCTAAAATGTCTAATTGGAAGCTGCTATATTTATCCGTAATTCTGATAACTTTTATTTACATCTAAATTGTTTAATACCGAAATAGAAGATACTTAATTACGAAAACTGAAAATGTTGTTATGATTTCAGAAATTAAGTCAAAAAATTTTCACAGGAGGAATTTCCTTTGTCTCGTCGTTATTTATTTACTTCCGAGTCAGTTACAGAGGGTCATCCAGATAAAATCTGTGATCAAATTTCTGATACGATTATTGATGCGCTACTCGCAGAAGACCCTCATAGCCGTGTAGCGGCAGAAGTTGTAGTTAATACTGGTTTGGTGCTAATTACTGGAGAAATTACCACCAAAGCTCATGTTAATTATGTCCATCTTGCCAGAAAAAAAATCGCGGAAATTGGCTATACTGACGCAGATAATGGCTTTTCTGCAAATAGTGCCAGTGTTTTAATAGCATTGGACGAACAATCACCTGATATTGCTCAAGGTGTCAATGTAGCCAAAGAAAGCCGGAATGAGGATAGTGAAGAACTATTTGATAAAATCGGCGCTGGTGATCAAGGTATCATGTTCGGTTTTGCTTGCAACGAAACTCCAGAACTTATGCCTTTACCTATCAGTTTAGCGCACCGCATTGCCCGGAGATTGGCAGGAGTTCGCAAAGCTGGTATTCTCCCTTACCTGCGTCCCGACGGTAAAACCCAGGTTACGGTAGTTTATGAGGATGGAAAGCCTGTAGGTATTGATACTATCTTGATTTCTACGCAGCATACAGCTACTATTGGCGATATTAGCGACGATGCTAAGGTACAGGATAAGATTAAAGCTGACCTGTGGACAGAAGTAGTAGAACCTATATTTGGTGATATTACTATTAAGCCAAGTCAGGAAACCAAGTTTTTGGTTAACCCCACTGGTAAGTTTGTGATTGGTGGACCTCAAGGAGATTCTGGTTTAACAGGACGGAAAATAATCGTTGATACCTACGGTGGTTATTCTCGACATGGGGGCGGTGCTTTTTCCGGTAAAGATCCCACTAAAGTAGACCGCTCTGCTGCTTATGCCGCTCGCTATGCTGCTAAAAATATTGTTGAGGCTGGTTTAGCACAAAAGTGTGAGGTACAGCTAAGTTATGCCATTGGTGTAGCTCGGCCTGTTAGTATTTTTGTTGATACCTTTGGTACGGGTAAAGTAGATGATGAAATTCTCTTAAACTTAGTTAAAGAGAATTTTGAACTCCGACCAGCGGGAATTATCCATGTGTTCAATTTACGTAACTTACCAAGTGAAAGAGGCGGACGTTTTTATCAGGACGTTGCGGCTTATGGTCATTTGGGAAGAACGGACTTAGATTTACCTTGGGAACGCACGGACAAGGTAGAGGTGTTAAAGCAAGCTGTAAATTAACCTTATTTAAGTCTAATTGCTTAAATAGTTAGTTTGATAATAAAAAATTATTTTGAGGTTATGGACAATTTAATTATCCATAACCTCTTTTTTAATTCAGCTAAGACTCACATAAGTGTCACGATTGCTAGGTTGTAATCAGTAATTTATTCCTATCTCAGGAACGGTAATGAGAGAAAATCAGGGATAAATACCCTAATACAAACAAAATATATTTGCCTTTGTGACACTAGATTAAAATGTGTAAATTTAACTGCCTAAATTGAACTGGATTTAATTTGTATGATTCTAGCGGGCAAGACTTGTACTGAGATTGTCGAAGTATGCCCGCAACACAACATCTAGTTAGATGAGAATTATCAAATTTAGATGTGTAACAGCTTAGTCCCAGTCGGGAAGAGTAGCTCCATATTCTCCACCAACACCAATTCCTGTGTTATATATACCAGCATCGGTAATAATAATATTATCCATTGATGCTTGATAGACGTTAGAATCGTGAATGGTCGCCCCAGTCAGGTTGGCGTTGTTGAGATTGGCCTGTTTTAGGTTAACATTGGTAACAAAAGCTGATGTTAAATTAGCACCTGTTAAATTTGCTCCCGTCAAGTCAGCGCCTTCTAAGTTAGCATTTGTCAGGTTAGCGCCTCGAAGATTTGCGCCCCGTAAGTCAGCACCAATCAAATGAGCGCCGCTAAGGTTGGCCCCTGATAGATTACACTGAATACATTCTCTAGTTAACAAAAGTTTCTGTAAATCTTGTTTGCTTCCAGCTTGAACTGAATTAGCTAGAAACAGGGGAGTTATCAAGGCCATAGCGGCTAAGAGTTGAAGTTTCATAAAGTTTCCCCCTTAATAATGGAGTTATGTCCGTTCTTGTCCTCACGCCATTATTGTCTCACTAATTGGCTGGAAAATGTTGATTTAAATCACAAACTTGATATTTTTTCACAAATGGGCAAAATCTGGAGTTAGGATATAGAGGATAATTAACCGCAAATGAACGCAGATAAACGCAGATAAACGCAGATAAGTGATCAAGACTAGGAACTTATGGATTACTATGAGACATTTGGTAAAAATTAAATGTGCGTAAATAGCAAACCTTTGTGGAGAGAACTAATCAATTGTTCCCACAATGTTGTTTACGAGATGTCTATTCAGTAAATACCGAATTTATTATCTTTCTTCACTGATCACTACTTTACCTCGAAAGACAAAGTAATTGTAGATGTTGTAAAACAACATAATCGGAATCAAAAACCCAATAAACGTAATCATAAACACCATTGAAGTTGCAGAAGATGCTGCTTGATAAATAGTAATAGTGGGGGGAATAATGTAGGGAAAGGCAATAAATCCTAAACCAATAAATGTCAGCAGAAATATTAATGCTGTGTAAACAAATGAGGCAACTTCCTCTTTCCGGTTTAGGCTTTCTAACAGCAACCAAATCAACAGCATACCCAACAAAGGAATTAGGGCAAAGATATAAACTTCTGGTTGATGAAATAGCCTATCTCTAGCATTTTCATAGACAATTGGCGTAGTAATAGTAATTAAAATTGCCCCAATAAAAGTTGTCCAAGCTGCTAATTTTGCTGTACGAAAATGAGTTTCTTGTAATGTCCCTTCAGTTTTCAAGATCAGGTAAGTTGAACCAATCAATACATAACCTTGTACAAGTGTCAATGCTGTTAGTAATGATTGCCAACTTAACCAATCCCACATCCCACCAATAAAATGTCCGGCTGCATCAACTTTGATTCCTGCTAATACACCACCTAATGCAAATCCTTGAAATAAAGAAGCAATAAAACTGCCAATTCCAAAGGCAAAATTCCAAAAACTTTTATTATCAGAATGTTCCCGAAATTCAAAGGCAACAGCCCGCAAAATTAACCCCACAACCATTACCATCAAAGGTAAATAAAGGGCATTGAGAATTGTTCCATAAGCTAAGGGAAAAGCCCCAAATAATGCCCCTGCCATTAAAACTAACCAAGTTTCGTTAGCATCCCAAACGTTACCTAAACTGGTCATTAATAAGCTACGACGTTGTTCAGATGAGGAAGTTAAGGAGAGAATACCAACGCCTAAATCAAAGCCATCTAAAAGCACGTAAAGGAACAGAAATAGCCCTAGAATTACAAACCAAACTTGTGGTAAAAAGTGCAATAAAGCTTCCATATAATTTCTGGCTATTGTGGTGTTTCTAGAGGACGACTATCAGGAATATGACTTACGGATTCAGTGGCAATTACTGTTTTGATTTCACCTCCTGGTACTGGTAAATTTAAATCTGGGCCTTTGCGAATAATGCGGCTACCAAAAAACATCGCACAAACAAACAAAACACTGTAGAGAAGAGTAATAACTGTGAGTGAAAATAATACTTCACCCGGTGGTAAATGAGAAGCTGCATCAGTAGTCCGAATTTGCCCGTATACCGTCCAAGGTTGTCTTCCCACACAGCGCACAATCCAGCCTGATTCAATCGCAATATAGCCCAAAGGTGCAGCTAGAATCCAAGCCCGTAACAACCATTTTTGTTGAGTTAAGTTGTGCGAACTCAGTTTACCCCTGAGCCATTGCAGGATACTCCACAGCATTAATCCTACTAAGAAAAAGCCGATTCCTGCCATGATTCGGAAGGAATAAAAAATCAAAGGAATCATTGGGGGACGGTCTTCTGGTTTCCATTCTTTCAGTCCTAATACTGGTTCAGAAAGTTTGGGTTTGAGTTCTAAAATGTAACTTAAACCATTAGGAATAGAAATTTCCCAGTCATTTTTCTCAGCTTTTCTATTCGGAATTGCTAATATATTCCATTTGGCAGATTCACCAGCGGGTACTGTTTCCCATTGGGCTTCAATTGCGGCTAATTTAGTTGGTTGATAGTGATAAACTTGATCACCACTAGCATGACCAATGTAGACCTGTAAGGGAGCAACAAAAATAGATATTGCTAAAACTATTTTAAATGATTTGCTAAAAAATTCTTGATGGCGATTATTGAGAATATACCAAGCACTAATACCACCAATGACAAATAAAGAAGTCTCCAAAGTTGCTAAGAACATATGGAGAACACTATTCACCATGAAGGGATTTAAAATTGCTTGAAAATAGTCATCAACAATAAATTTACCATTCACCATTTGTCCACCACTAGGAGTTTGAAACCATGAATTAGCAACCAAAATCCAGAATGTGGAAAGATTCGCCCCAAAAGCCACGAGAATAGTCGCTAAATAGTGAATTGCAGGAGGAACTCGCTCCCAACCAAACATCATAATTCCTAAAAAAGAAGCCTCTAGCATAAATGCCATTGAGCCTTCAAATCCGAGAATACTACCTAAGAAATCTCCCACGGCTTCCGATAATGGTGCCCAGTTAGTACCAAACTGAAAACCCATTGGTAAACCTGATGCAACTCCGATACCAAAGTTTAGTAAATACAGTTTTGACCAGAAACGAGCATGATGATAATAGGTGGGATTTTTGGTTTTTAACCATAGTCCTTCTACGACAATTAAGTAGATAGACATACCTGTGGTCAGGACAGGCCAAATCATGTGAAAAATTGCTGTAAATGCAAATTGCAACCGTGATAAAGCTAGGGTATTAGATAAAATTTCCATACTCTTTGAAGGA
>LJOT01000981.1 GCA_001672075.1 Anabaena sp. CRKS33 | reverse complement strand
TAATCTCAAAATAACGTAGTATACTGGGGTTAATCGTATTTAACCGAAAGATGAAATACCTAACTCCAGGTTATCACCGCAGGAAGAGTTAATGCAGGATTTTATGGCTATCATGCACTGCTTTTCCTCCAAACTTTACTTCCTTCGGGCTTACAAGAAAAAAATAGCCGAAGAGCAAAATATTCATGAAACAAATAGTAGTCAATACGAGTCAATGGGTGTTTAGTAGTAAAAGACGTAGTAAGCCAAACTCATGAAACTCAAGGTAAAGAATCAATTAACTGTTACGAGAATCGCCATTTTAGGGACTAAAAAACTAAATATTTGGAAATCTAACGAACTTGATTTAATTGCTTTGCGTTTGGGACAACTACGCTCTGAC
>LJOT01000519.1 GCA_001672075.1 Anabaena sp. CRKS33 | reverse complement strand
CAGTCTCTTCCATAGCCTCTGCACGTCTACCTGCAAAGTAAACATTAACAATTACTGCCCCTCCACTAATGAATAAACCTAATACTTTAAGACTTTCAATAATATATTCATATTTTTTTAATAATTCTGTTTTGTCAGTAATTAAAATCATTGAAATGAAATAAATTGTAACAGCAACAGCTATCAAACTCAAAAATATGATTCCAGCGATCGCCCAATTTTTAATAAAATCGTTTTTATCATCTGTGAACATAATACAATTTGTACTCCCTGTGTAAAATGGCTTTATCAAGTAAGCAATGCAAAATACAGATATTTTAGCACACTAAGAAGTAAATATACTAGAACAAGAAAAAATTTTATTGTTAAAATAACCTTAAATAAGGGCAGAAAAATTAAAATTTATTTTTCCTCGTTCCTAGTCGGAGACTAGGAATGCTATCAAAAGGCTCTGCCTCAATATCTCATAAATCAATTCCACCTCTAATAAACTCGGCAATTCCATATAATTCCGGTAACTAAAATAACGCCAATGAGCCAGTTCATCAACATAACCACGTCGTACCGGATTATTATGAATATATTCTAATTTTTGGATAAACATTTCTTCATTAGCAATTGCTTGAGGATGAAAACCTTCCTGCCACAGTTGATAATCTTGCTTTATCCTGTGTTTTAATTTATAAAATTCCCATTAATTAAGTATATATTCAGCATTATTTTTCTGAAGTAAATCAATAATAGAACGAGCAGTAAATGATTTAAAATTTCCTATTTCTTTAGATAAGTTTGCAGCCGCAGCAATAACATAAAGATGATTTTCCATGATCACATAACCATACAATGTCAAACGCTCTTGGAGAAAGTTAAGGGAATCTATGATAATTCGGACAAGTTCAGTTTGTCCAAATAATGGCATCCAATTTACTAATGTGCAGGTGAGGAAATGCGGTTCCTAATACATGATAGTGGCTCAGTCTTATTGTTTCATTTAATTTGGTAGATGTGGTGATTTGATTTTAATATAGAGGCGCAGTTTTTTAATAATAATGATGGAATATTAGGAGGCAGCGGAGACTGGGAACGAGTGAAAAATCGGATACAAGCCCCGTCCACTTCAGTAAGTGTCACAATTAGCTGGACGAACTGCCTAGTGTATCCGATATCATGGATATGCAACCGTTAGACATATCCGAAAAAAAATGTAGAGTCGAGAATCTTTACAAAAGGAATTTCTCTATAAAGGTTTTGGAAAATACATATTTGAATTTGGTCAATGTTTATCAATAATATAAAGGGTCATCTTCATGTTCAATTATAACGGCAGTACTTATCTCCTCACCAACTTCGGTACATGGGAACAAGCTCAAGCTCAAGCCCAAAGTTTAGGCGGAAATCTTGTCACTATTAATACAGCAGCAGAGCAAAATTGGTTAGTCAGTACCTTTGGTGGTACGGAACAACTATGGATTGGCTTAACAGATAAAGTAATAGAAGGCCAGTTCAAATGGGCAAGTAATGAAATATCTACTTACATTAACTGGTTTCCCGGTCAACCAGATAAT
>LJOT01000518.1 GCA_001672075.1 Anabaena sp. CRKS33 | reverse complement strand
AATAGAAGCAACCCAAGAATTTGTTAATCTTTTCTCAATTTGATTTTTAATCAAATGAATTAACAACACTTTTAAAAAAGATTTTATTTGTCGTAATATGGCTTTTTTACTCATCCCCTCTAATTCATCAACAATAGCCAAAGCATCGGTATAACGTTGTTCTAAGATACTATTTCTGAGGTCTATTAATTCCTGTGTCATATTGATTACCTCAACTTGGAAATTTACTAATCTCAATAAAGAAAAATTAAGAGTTTTGCAACATTTTTAAATATTATTATGGTCAAATTCATTGGAGTTATTCTAAGGAATTTCCTTGATTCCAATAATCAAGATATTCTTCTAAGTAAGCGATAAACATATCCTCTTATTGCCAATAAATATATTTTTTTAGTGATTGTTTCCATGATCATCTCAACCTATAAATAAAGGCTTGATCTGATTATATCAGATTTTTTCAAAAATTAAACATCAATTTCATTGGCAGGAAATAATTAACTAGTAATCACTTTTTTATCCAAACGTTCAGCAAGCCGCAATTTAATAATAGAATCAGAAGTGACACCTAAACGTTTCGCTTCTTGTTCTCATGCTTCTATCATCTACACAGGAAAATCAATATTTACTCTTTTTTGTTCATAACCGGGACGACGTGCTTGAGATAGGTCTAAAAACTCAGTGATATTTTCATCATTATCAAATTTAATTGTCATCTGTAATTAGTGAGAAATTTTCAACATTTTAATAAACTATGTTACCTATTTTATCTATTAAGTGGTAAGTTGGGTTGACGTATGTTACCCAACATCAAGCAGTAATAATAAATGTGTTGGGTTACGAAAAATTTTATTTTGGTGCTTTACGCCAACCATTAGCCAAAGCTTCTGACTCTTGACAAAACCATTTCTCTCCCTTGGTTGGATCAATTACTGTTGATTCATAATCTTCAGAGCCAGGAATGTGATAAAATTTACTACCAGTGTTTATAGAAATATTACCTTTGATTTTACATCCTGGTTTAGTGAACGATGTGATTGGAGTTGGAGAACGGCTACCTCTAAATTCCGTTGCAAAAATAACACAACCAACAGTAACAGTAATCCCGATCAGTTTTTTCATAAGACTACCTTTTTTTACCTTTTGGTATTTTCTCACAGGTAGAGATGGAACTCCATCAATTGATGCTTTAGCGGCGCGAAGTTTTCCATCTGAGGCTGTTGTTAATTCGTACAGGATTGTATCACCTACTTTTGGACGACGACTTGCCCCCTTTATTTCACTGATGTGAAGGAAAATTTCTTTACCTCCATCACTAGGTTGTATAAATCCAAAACCCCTGTTATCTTTCCATTGTGTAATCACACCTTTACGCATAACATCTTCTCACATACCTCTAAGATCAAGATTGGGTTGACGTATGTTACCCAACATTAATCAATAATAATACATAAGTTGGGTTGCATTTCATTTAACCCAACCTTGTATCTTAGAGGTATGTTAGAAGAAGTGGTAGACCGTCCCAACCTGGGTCAGAAAAGACCGCTTTGTAGCAAGGATCACCACAACA
>LJOT01000980.1 GCA_001672075.1 Anabaena sp. CRKS33 | reverse complement strand
AGATTTTGGGAAAAAAGAACTTTCTCAATAAACAGGGTTCTATTCTCATGAATATTGAGAATTTTGTCAATAATTTTACGAGTTTTGGTAATTTCAGCCCAGGGGCTTGACAGTGCTTTGAGTTTGGGATATGATGATGTTAGTGGTGGAAAATAGTGCGTCCATATATATAGAGTTTGGAATTACTAAGATTATTATTTCCAAAATAAATCTCCGCAGTAGGGAAATATTAACCGCAAATTCTGGAAATACAAGATTGATTAAATAATTTGGGTATTTTGTTATAGGGATATAAGTTATTTCTATAAGATTTTGGGAAAAAAGAACTTTCTCAATAAACAGGGTTCTATTCTCATGAATATTGAGAATTTTGTCAATAATTT
>LJOT01000517.1 GCA_001672075.1 Anabaena sp. CRKS33 | reverse complement strand
ATATATTTTCTATCATTCACAAAAACCTATATTTTCTCAAAAACATCCTGTTAATCCTCTAATCCTGGACATCCTGATTCAGACAATTTTATATTGATCATTCTTGTTTAATAAAGCCTGAATAAATACCGTATCTAAAAATAGTCTTTCCTGATTCATTCTCTGATCTCATTGTCATGTTTAGCATTACCATATAAATAGTGATTATGTTGACTTGACCAATCACTTGGTGCTTCAATAGTTCCTGTTAATGCCTCTAGCACATCCCAAGCATTACCTTCATTATTGCCTATTTCTGTAACTTCCATTAAAGGATTCTTAGTTTCATAGCATTTAATTTCTAAAGTTACTATTTCTGGTTTTCGGGCTTGAAAAAGTTGAATCAGATTATTTAATGCTTCTTCTTTATTCGCACCAAAACCTTGACATTCTGGTAAACTTAATAATGTCGCTTTAACCGTGCCATCTTCTTGATGTTCAATCAACACATCATAAGTTAACTTGGGTGCAATTCTGGAAAGAGCATTTTTAACAGCTAAAATCATGATATTTTTACTCTTCTAACTCTGAATTGATTATAACACAATACTTGAAAATAGTTAAAATTATCGTCTAAATGATCTTAAAAGATGTTAAGATTTATAGAATTTTATTAGCGATCGCCCATTTTATATTTTATCATTCTATTAATCCTTTAATCTTGGGTATCCTGATATGGCTTGCGCCACGCTATCAGACATTAAAATGTTAACAAATTTATGTTAAAATAATAAACTAAGGTCTATTAGGAGTTTCAAGTTATGCAAGTAACAATTGATTTACCAGATAAATTCACAACGAAAATTATCAATCAATGGGGTAATTTACCACAAAAAATCCTCAATAATCTTGTATTAGAAGCCTTTCGAGAAAGATTAATTGATTTTGATGAACTAAAAGATTTACTAAACTTTCCTGCTGACGCTGAACTCAAAGAATTTTTAATTCAAAATAATATTCTCCATTCCGCAGGTTTACTTAATTTATATGGTGCTTGTGCTGATATTGATTTTGCAACGGATGATGATTTAATTGAGGTTATTAATGAAAAATGATTCTTTAATTTATTTACTAGATACGAATGTTTGTATCATGTATCTCAAGGGAAAATCTCCTAGTATTAATCATCATCTTGATAATTTAGAACCGGAAAAAATAGCAGTTTGTTCTGTAGTCAAAGCTGAATTATTTTATGGTTCTATGCGTAGTAATAATCCTCAAAAAGCTATAAATGTGCAAAAAATTTTTATAAACCAGTTTGTTTCTTTACCTTTTAATGATGAATGTGCAGAAATTTATGGCAATATTCGCGCTGATTTAGCAAATTCTGGAACTCCTATTAGTTGAAATGATATACAAATTGCTTCTATTACTTTAGTAAATAATCTAACTTTAGTTACTCACAATGTCAGGGAATTTAAGCGAGTTCAAAGGTTAAAAATTGAAGATTGGGAAATTTTCTGATAGTGTAGCACAAGCTATATCAAGTTACGTTTTCACCATTTGGAGATTGTTTGTGATGGTTGTCAGA
>LJOT01000236.1 GCA_001672075.1 Anabaena sp. CRKS33 | reverse complement strand
GTCCCAAAAAGCCTCGTATAGTTCAAAGACGGTTTTGGGACGGAATGCGTTACGTTTGTGGGGGCGGTTAATGGTGATTTTAGCGATACCGTCGGTTTTATGGTAGATAATGTCTTCATAGGTTTTGACGGTTTTCCAGTCGGGTTCTATCATGGATAATCTGTGATACTGTGCTTGAGAATTTTATCGCGGCTGAGATGGAAAGTATGGGCAATTTCCAGAAAATGAGTAATTCGGGGTGATATCATGTCCAGTTGAACACTTATCATATCTGTTGAGGCTGGTAATGGGTAATTGGTAATTGGGAAAAGGCAATACAATGATCAACTATATCGTAAGTGATTGGGCGGACATGATATGAAAAAATATTTCCTAATTCTCCAGCGATAAGAAATTAAGAGAACCTGGTTTTTACTTGTGTCGAAAAGTGTCAAGTCTCAGCGCGTATTGGATAATTAAAGTAAAAGGTGAGCATTTTCGTTTTAGCCCACCTAAAAAATCAGAGAATAAATTCTAGGATACAGCAGATTGCAAATCAATGAGGTGCAATATCTAATCAGAGCCAAGCCAGAGAATAAGGCAATTTTACCCCTGACTCTTGCTGTAATTAACCTAACAATGCTTTGGCTTTAGCTAAAACATTATCAACTGTGAAGCCAAACTTCTCTAAACAAATACCACCAGGAGCGGAAGCACCAAAAGTATCAATACTTACAGTATCGCCTGCACTACCGATATACTTGTGCCAACCGAAGCTACTAGCAGCTTCCACTGATAGACGTTTAGTAACAGCTTGAGGAAGAATAGACTCTTTATAAGCTGCATCTTGTGTATCAAATAAGGTAGAAGAAGGCATAGAAACAACACGAACTTTCTTACCTTCTGCTGTCAGTTTCTCTGCGGCGCTCACACAAAGACTTAATTCTGAACCAGTACCAATTAAGATAATATCTGGTGTACCTTGACAATCAACAATTGTATATGCACCCTTAGCGACACCTGCGATAGATGTACCTGCTAAGTTAGGAACGTTTTGACGAGTGAAAGCTAATAAAGTAGAAGCTTGTGCTTTAGACTTCTCAATGGCAATTTTGTAACCACCAGAGGTTTCATTTCCGTCTGCGGGACGAATTACGGTTAAATCAGGAATAGCACGCAAAGAAGCTAAAGTTTCAATGGGTTGGTGGGTAGGACCATCTTCACCCTGGCCAATGGAGTCGTGAGTCATGACCCAAATTGAGCCAGCTTCAGAAAGAGCAGCTAAACGAATAGCAGCCCGCATATAATCGGTGAAGATGAGGAAAGTTGCGCCGTAGGGTATTAAACCGGAGCGGTGTAAAGCCATACCGTTACAAATTGCACCCATGGCGTGTTCCCGGACACCGAAGTGAATGTTGCGATTGCCGAAATGTCCTTTTTGGAAGTCCCCAGTACCTTTAAGTTCAGTCAGGTTGGAGTGGGTTAAGTCGGCAGAACCACCGATTAATTCTGGTAAAACAGCACCTAATTTGTTGAGACAGATTTCTGAATGTTTACGGGTAGGTAATGCTTTATCTGCGGCTGTGTAGGTAGGTAATACTTGATCCCAACCTTCTGGTAATTTGCCACTAATCAAACGGTCAAATTCAGCGGCTTCTTGGGGGTATTTAGCCTTGTATTCAGCATAAGCTTTGTTCCACTCGGATTCGTAAGCAGCGCCGCGTTCAACAGCCTTGCGGGTATGGTTGAGGGCATCTTCAGGAACGACAAAAGCATCGTATTCCCAGCCTAAATTATTGCGGGTAGCTATTGTTTCGTCAGGTCCCAAGGCAGCACCGTGAATACCCGCAGTATTAGCTTTATTAGGAGAACCATAACCGATGGTGGTTGTCACCTTAATCATGGTGGGTTTGTCTGTAACTGCTTTTGCCTCTGCGATCGCTTTGGCAATGCCTTCTAAATCTGTGTTACCATCTTTAACGTGCAGAACGTGCCAACCGTAGGATTCAAAGCGCTTAGAAACGTCTTCGGTGAATGCTACATCTGTAGAACCATCAATAGAGATGTGGTTATCGTCATAGAGAGCAATCAGTTTACCTAATCCCCAGTGTCCAGCGATAGAGGCTGCTTCACCAGAAATCCCTTCCATGTTGCAACCATCACCAAGAATTACATAAGTGTAGTGATCAACAATTGTGGCATCAGGCTTATTGAACTTAGCGGCCAGGTGTGCTTCTGCTACTGCTAAACCGACTGCATTGGCAATTCCTTGACCTAAAGGACCTGTGGTAACTTCTACACCAGCTGTAACAAAATTTTCGGGGTGGCCTGGGGTCTTAGCACCCCATTGACGAAATTGTTTGATGTCGTCTATGGTAACGCTATCGTAGCCTGTGAGGTACAGTAGGGCATACTGCAACATTGAACCATGACCAGCGGATAAAACAAAGCGATCGCGGTTGAACCACTGAGGATTTTTGGGATTATACCGCATGAAGGAGTCCCAAAGGACAAAAGCCATGGGAGCGGCACCCATCGGTAGTCCAGGGTGTCCAGACTTGGATTTTTCTATGGCATCAACAGCCAAAAAGCGGATAGAATTGATACAAAGTTCTTGGAGGGATTGGGTTGCAACAGCCATAATTTCTAATTGTTAAGGACGGGTTAGGACTCTTTTTAGGGTTTTTTAGTGGGATCATGAGCAAATGATCCCACTTGGTTCATCATCTCATTCCCAATTATCAATGGACAAGGGGGATTTTTGACGTTTTTAGTGATGAATCAGGCCGATAAATTTAATCATGCCTTCCCAAAGCTTGGCATTAGCTAGGCTGTTAGTTCGGCTATGAATGTCTCTATCATGCCTTATGTTCACTTCTAAAAGACAAACTAGGAGCAAAATTATGCGGGGATCAATAATAAATACAAGTCTTGGTAATGGATAATTGGGTTATTAACTTTACCTGTTACCTATTACCTGACTAGTAAGTATCTTTAAGGAGTAAATTTCTTGAAGGCCAGGCTGACATTATGACCACCAAAGCCAAAGGAGTTAGATAAGGCTACCTCAACTATTTGACTGCGGCTGGTGTGGGGGACATAATCTAGATCACATTCTGGATCAAGATTTTCGATGTTGATGGTAGGGGGAATTTTGTCATGAGCTACGGCTAAAATTGTCGCTACGGCTTCAATTCCTCCCGAACCACCTAAAAGATGTCCTGTCATGGATTTAGTGGAACTGACGGCTATTTTATAGGCGTGATCTCCTAAGGCTTTCTTAATGGCGGCGGTTTCGTTGATATCATTGGCTGGTGTACTTGTCCCATGGGCATTAATGTAACTTACCATTTCTGGGGCGATCGCACCATCTTTTAAAGCTAATTCTATCGCCCTGGCCGCACCTAAACCACCAGGAACTGGCGCAGTGATATGATACGCATCACAGGTCATCCCATAACCGACAATTTCCCCATAAATCCGTGCGCCACGATTCATGGCGTGTTCTAACTCTTCGAGAATTAAAATTCCCGCGCCTTCACCCATCACAAACCCGTCCCTATCCCTATCAAAGGGACGACAAGCATGGGCTGGATCATCATTGCGGGTAGATAAAGCTCGTGCAGAGGCAAATCCTGCTACTGACAAGGGAGTAACTGCTGCTTCACAGCCACCGCAAATCATAGCTTTGGCGTATCCCCATTGAATTTGACGAAAAGCATCACCAATGGAATTAGAACCAGCCGCACAGGCTGTTACAGAACAGGAATTAGGACCCTTTGCGCCGGTATGAATTGCTGTTAATCCTGCTGCCATATTGGCGATCATCATGGGAATCATGAAGGGACTACAACGACTAGGACCACGTTTAGGATCTAAGTAAATGGTTTGTTGGTCTTCTAATACTTTAATGCCACCAATACCAGAACCGATGATCACGCCAATTTGTTCAGCGTTGAAATCATCAATTACTAACCCTGAATCCGCAACAGCTTGAATAGCCGCTGATACACCCAGTTGAGAAAAACGATCCATCCGCTTGGCTTCTTTGCGTTCTAAGTAAGTCTCTGGATCAAAGTTTTTAACTTCACCGGCAATGCGACAACTATGTTTAGAAGCATCAAAAGCGGTAATATAGTCAATACCATTGCGTCCGCTCAATAATCCTTGCCAATATTCGGCGGGTGTGTTTCCAATGGGTGTAATCGCGCCCACACCTGTTACAACAACGCGATTACGTTTATAGTCTGTCATGATTACATTAAATATGGCGAAAAAAAATATGGCGAAAAAGCAGCAGATTGAACAATTAAGAGTGCTGAGTTTCCAGTCAAGTATCCTAAAATTTTGAGTATACTGTTTTCACAATATTAGGACTTTTGGATTAGGACTTTTGGGGTTTTCCTTGAATTTTTACAGTTTAAACACTCAACACTCATGTACCGGCGGGTTTATCCAGTTAATCTGTATATCTTCAAAATTTCTCTTTAAACCCGCCTATACTAAACCATAACTTATTTAAGCAGATGCAGTAACGTGACTATCTATATAATCTACTACAGCTTGAACAGTTGTAATTTTTTCAGCCGCTTCATCGGGAATTTCGATATCAAACTCTTCTTCCAAGGCCATGACTAGCTCAACTGTATCTAGGGAATCAGCCCCTAAATCGTCAATAAAACTTGCGTCTGGTATAACCTTCTCCGGTTTGTCTACACTCAGTTGCTCAATGATAATTTTTTTTACTCTTTCAAAAGTATCTGCTTGGCTCATAAATAAAAGTCCTTAACAAGTTGCTATGATTTGCTCTCAATGAACAAAGTTTTTTTGGCCATATACATCTTATCGGAAAGAGTGAATCTGAGTATAGGTTCTATCATGAAAACTGAGAATTGAAGATCAACGGATTTAAGTCCCTACTACCAATCACTACCAATACATAACAAATCCCAATTACCTCTAAAATCTAAATCAAGTATACTTTTATGCCATCCAAAACTCTCAAGTACGCCTATTATCCCGGTTGTGTCGCCCAAGGAGCTTGTCGAGAACTGTATTTATCCACCCAATCTCTAACTAAAGCGTTAGGTATTGAACTGATTGAATTGAAAAAAGCCGCTTGTTGTGGTTCGGGTACATTTAAAGAAGATTCGCAATTATTAGAAGACACCGTTAACGCTAGAAATATCGCTTTAGCGGAATCTTTGGATCTTCCTTTACTAACCCATTGTAGCACCTGTCAGGGTGTCCTTGGTCATGTTGATGAGCGATTGAAAGAATGTCAATCTACAAATCCTGATTATCTCAACAAGGTTAATGGTTTACTGGAAAAAGAAGGTTGTTCTCCTTATCGAGGGAGTACAGAAGTTAAACATCTTTTGTATGCTTTGGTGACAGATTATGGCTTAGAGGAAATTTCTCAGCGTGTCACTAAGAAATTAAGTGGATTAAAATGTGCAGCTTTTTATGGCTGTTATCTGCTCCGCGCTCAAAAATCCATGCCCTATGATGATCCTTTTCAACCCGAAGCAATGGAAAATGTATTTCGGGCAGTAGGAGCGACACCTGTATATTATCGTGGCAGGACTCAATGTTGTGGTTGGCCTTTGTCTAGCTATGCGACAACCGAATCCTTCCAAATGGCAGGAAATCATATTCAAGAAGCCCTAGCTAATGGGGCTGATTGTATTGTCACACCATGTCCTCTGTGTCATTTGAATTTAGATTCTCGTCAACCGGAAGTAGAAAAGGTCATTGGTCAAAAATTAGGTTTACCAATTTTACACTTACCCCAATTAATTGCGTTAGCTTTAGGTGTTAGTCCTAAAGAATTGGGTTTAGAAAGACATATTGTGTCTACAAAACCCATTTTAGAAAAATTAGGATTCTGATCAAATTGTGGGAAGGGAAGGAAATAATATTTTTCTTCCCATTACCCATTACCCATTACCCATTACAGATTTCTGATATTCTTCCTCACTAATTAAATCATGATTATTTTCCACACGATCTAAAAATACTAATCCCTCCAAATGATCATACTCATGTTGAAAAATTCGGGCAATAAAATCCGTTAATTCTTGTTTTTGGAAATTACCATAACGGTCTGTATACTCAACTTCAATTGTTTGATATCTAGGAACTAAACCCCTAATTCCCGGAACACTTAAACAACCTTCCCAACC
>LJOT01000979.1 GCA_001672075.1 Anabaena sp. CRKS33 | reverse complement strand
TTTAGCGGTTATTTTCTCTGCTGTTGTCAGTGCTAAACCATAATTATTTTTGTAGTAAAAATATCTATAAGCTGCGACTAAAATATCTGTATTATCTGCTGTTTTAGCCAAAGCTTGCTGCATATATTTTGTAGATTCTTCTGTATTTTCCCAGGTGGCTGCGGCTAATATCAATAATTCTTTGATATCATCTGCAACATCAAACCATGAAAATCTATTGGTATCGGTTTCCATAATGGTTAATTTCTAGAAGTTTTTGCCGAAATTCTGATAATTCTTTTAGACAAGAATATGAGTAATTCGTAATTGGGAATTACTCACAATCCATTTTTACAAAATATTGAGAAGATAGACCAAAGTAAAGAGAATAATCCAAATGATATC
>LJOT01000978.1 GCA_001672075.1 Anabaena sp. CRKS33 | reverse complement strand
GTCCCCACTCGCTGAGGATATTAATTGAATGGAAACCCTGCAAAAATGAAGAATTAAGAATTAAGAATGAAGAATGAAGAATGAAGAAGTCCCCACTCGCTGAGGATATTAATTGAATGGAAACAACGCGATCGCTCATCAATAGTATATATAAATACATAATAAAATATGTACTGATATCAATGTTTGGTAAGGGAAACGCTGTAACTTGATAGCAGCATAAATAAGAACCAATGTCAAAGAAAATAAAATATTTTTAATAAAATCCTCAAGGTGAGGAAAAGCTTACAGCGTAAGGGTTAGAGCAAATATTACAAAAATGTTGAGATATTTTAAATTTCTAGACAAACACTGAATCGCGCTCTTATAATTCATCTATAAGCTA
>LJOT01000235.1 GCA_001672075.1 Anabaena sp. CRKS33 | reverse complement strand
GAAAAATATGGTTAAAAATAGCAAATTAGCCAAGTCAATTAGTGATGCTTGTTGGTCATTGTTTACTCAATGGTTAGAATATTTTGGTAAAGTCTATGGTCGTGTAATTGTATCAGTTGCACCACAATATACTTATCAAAATTGTTCTAATTGTAGAGAAATAGTTAGAAAATCTCTATCAGTTAGAACTCATGTTTGTCAATGTGGGTGTATTCTTGACCGTGACCACAATGCAGCGATAAATATACTAGCAAAAGCACTAAAACAAACTGGCTATGATTTAAGTACCGTCGGGCGGACGGAAACTAATAACGCTTGTGGAGAGATGACCCTCTGCTCAGACTTGGTAACAAGTTTGGGCAAGGTTGCTCGTTGAAACAAGAATCCCCGTCCCTCTATAGGTCGGGGAGCGTCAATGATCTACCTACTTTCATATCGCTATTCAATTAATTAGTGTGGTGTGAGCAATGACAGAACGGGATATTCCAGATAATTGGTCTTTAGACCAAGTAGAAGAACCAATTGGGCTTGATCCCAACTATATATCAAATAATCAAACGACTGATACTACTGCTGTTGGTTCTCATTTTAAGTCAGTGAAGAATGGAAAAAATCAAGATGGCGTAGACCTATCTATAAATAATGCCTCTAAAGGTACTTTTAACCTCAGTGTTATAACCGGTAAAATGCCACATTGGATGAAGGGATGGATACCTTTAGCAGTAGTGCTAACTTTGATTCCTGGAAGTATGGGGTTTCTGGCAATATCTATGTTATTTAAGCTGCCATCTGCTCCTAATTGTCCGCAGATTTTCTGGCCTTTAGCCAGTGCGTCAGTTAGGTTACATTGCGCTCAGTTGGCGGCTTCTAAGCAAACAGTTAATGATTTGCTCCAAGCGATCGCTTTGGTGAAACAGTTACCAGAAAATCACCCTCTACGGGGAGAAATAAATCGGTTTTTAGAACAATGGTCACGGGATATTTTACAACTAGCTGATGAAACTTTTCAGTCGGGGGATTTGCAGGGGGCGATCGCTACTGCTCGTCAAATTCCAGCGGATTTAGAAGCGAGTAAATTAGTAGAAGAGCAAATTGAAAAATGGCAATCAATTTGGTCAAAAGCCGAAGGAATCTACCAGGAGGCCGAAAAAGAACTGCGCCAAAGACATTGGCAATCAGCTTTTATGCTCACAGCTAGATTACTGCGGGTAAATAATAAATACTGGGCAAATACTAAATATGAGCAATTAAATAATATTATCGTCACGGCGCGGGAAGATGGGGATAAACTTTACAAAGCTGAAAATTTAGCAAAAAACCGGAGTTTAGATAATTTACTACAAGCGATTAAACTAGCTCAAACGATTAAACCAGAAAGTTATTTATACCAAAAAGCCCAGGAGCTAATCACTGGATTTGCGCGGAAAATACTTAAATTAGCACAAGGGAAGATGAAAGAGCGAGATGCTGATACAGCACTGGAAATTGCTCGAAAAATTCCCCCTATTCCTGAATTACAGGCGGAAGTTGATGATTTTCTGTTTTTGGGTGAGGCGAAAAGAAGCGCCTTTATTGGTACTGTGGCTGGGTTAGAAACGGCGATTTCTCAAGCTCAACAAATAGATGCTTCTAGGGAAAATTATAATGAAGCACAGCAATTAATTGCTAGTTGGCAATTAGAAATTGAAGATGTTTCTCGGTTAGAAAAAGCCCGGAATTTAGCTAGTCAAGGTACGGTTAGTGATTTAACAGCGGCTATTTCCGAACTAGAGTTAATTCCCAGTAGTAATCCCCGTGGGAAGGAAGCCCGTCAGGAAATGGGTCGTTGGCGTGGCCAGGTGGAGACGATTGAAGATCAACCATATTTAGAACGGGCTGAACAAATAGCAATCAGTGAAGATATTAGCTCATTACAAACAGCGATCGCTGAAGTTAGTCAAATTCGTTATGGGCGAGCATTATACCCAGAAGCAAGGAAAAAGATTCGGTTATGGAATGCAAAAATTGAGCGTATTCAAGATCAACCCTACCTAGATCAAGCTAGGGCTTTGGCCGATAATGGTGATTTAACAACTGCGATTAGTGAAGCTCAAAAAATCGCTGCATCAGGACGCGCTTTGTCGAATGAAGCTCAAACTGCTATAGATACCTGGCAAGACCAAATTCGCTCTCAGGAAAATTGGCAAAAAGCCAAGCAAGTTGCAGATATTGGCACACCTGAAGCTTTGGTTCAGGCTATCGAGTTCGCAAATCGGGTATCTAATCGTAACAGTTTACGTTTAGATGTGAACATTGCCATTGACCAATGGAGTCAACAATTATTACAAATAGCACGTTCTCAAAGTGAAGATGATGTTGCCAAAGCTATTGATACAGCGAAGTTAATCCGTCGTGGTAGTAGTGCTTATACTGAAGCTAAGGAACAAATTAGAACTTGGCGGCAATTGCTGATTCCCAAAGCACCACTTACTCCATCAGTGGAATCCACACCAGAAGCAACACCAGCAGAAGAATCTCAGCCTTCAGAAGTTAGTAATTAACTGATAATTTTGCTAATTTTAAGTATGAATTAGCCTCACGTAAAAGCGGAAACGAGCAAAGTGAGGAATCCTTGATTTTTCAATTTCATACTTAATTTAGCAACGTGTTGATTTTGAATTACAAATTATTCTGAGGCTTTTAATTTAACCCAAGCGCGAAAGGCACGAGTTACGGCAATTTGTCCAATTTTTTTGCTTTCTTCGATAAATCTGGGGATTTCTTTAATTGGTATCGCTGCAAATGTGGGGCTAGTTTGAGTTTCTGAATATTGCCCGTTTGCAAGGATGTAGACTCTTAATGTAGTTCCGTTATAACGCCAAAATTCGGGAATTCCCATTGCAGCGTAAAGTTTAAATTTGTCTATTTTGGGTCGAGAATATTCTACTTCTAATACTAAGTCTGGAGGTGGATCAAATGCTAAATCAATATTCTCTTTTTCTCTAACTAATAACTCATTTTGGATGTAATAACTGCTATCAGGTTCTGCACCATATTCTAAATCATCCCTAGTTAATGTGAGTGAACCGACTCGATTAACTTCTAATCCCAACTCTTCACACAATACCCCAATAAAAACCTCAATCAGACGGTTTGAGCTTTCATGAGGTTTGAGTGGAGTCATAATTTCTATATTTCCCTGACGATAAGAAATTTTATTTGCGCGTTCTGAACCCATTTCAGCCAACATTGTTTTAAATGTTTGCCAGGTGATGTTTTCAAGTAAAACTCTGGTTTCTCCCGGTATTGCTGTTGTTACCATATTTCAAATTATTGACTAATTAAATAGATTTTTTGCTACCTTACCACATTTATTAACAAATGTGCCATCAAAGCCCGCTCCAACTACACCACCAACTATAGGGACTAACTTCATTAAATTGACAACTCCTTTCTCTCCTGCTTTAGTAATTAACCTAAAACCAACTTTTTTATTAATTTCTATTAATACTTTTCCCGGTATTTGACTAATCAGTGATTTTGTGAGTTTTGTTCCTAGATTAACACCCACTGTCTTCATAACTTCTAAAGTTGAGTCCCCCAGTAATGCCAGAAGTACAAAAGTACGAACTTGATCTGATTCAATATCATAACCTCTTACACTTGCTATGGCAGCAGCAGTATTAGCAGCTAAAGCGTAAGATGATGCTAAACTTGCAGGTATAGTTATAGGTAAAGTAGCTAAACCCCCTAATCCGGTTACAAATCCAGTACCAGCAGCATAGGCTGTTCTCCAAGTAATTATTGAATTTATAGCTTTATCTTTATCGTATCCACACGCAGATAGATGATCTTCAGCAACTTTCTTGGCTGCTGGTAAAACACTAAAACCATTTATCCCTACATTAACTATCCAATCTAGAAGTTTCTTAATTGGGTCATCATCATTGGCATCTCCGGGAACTGGAACTATAGTCATGATGATAAAACTCTATAAAGGATACAAATGAGCAATTGTTCATAATTATTACACAAATTACGTTGTTACTTTAACAAAGTAATTTTATTTAAAAAAAGTGACTTAAGAAGTCATATTTTTTTGTGATCTCTTCTCCGCACCTCTGGGTGAGAAAAAAGAATTCTACCCTTGAGCTTGAATTTGTCTAACTACCGTCAAAGCCGAATAACTTACCCCCGCAGTTCCTTCTCCCGGGTGGGTAGAATCACCAACTAACCACAAATTATTAATAGGAGTACGATTAGCAAAACCAAAGGGTCCAAAGGTGGAAATTCTTTGACCAATACCGCCTACAATTCCCTTTTCTCTGCCTGTATAATTAGCAAAGGTGCGAGGTGTGGCTGCTTCTACATAAATGATGTTTTCTGGTTTTAAATAGAAATATTGGGAAAGTTTGGATATTGCTTCTTGGGTGAATTTTTGTTTTAACTCTTCATAATTTTCAGTTTCCCACCAGGGAGTAAAATCAACAAAGGAAGAAGCAATAATTGTCGCTTTTCCTAATGGTGCGCGGCCGTCTCCTTCATGACTTACAGATACAAATAGGGAATTATTTTCGCCAATTGGTCCGTTAATATCATATAAAAATTGTAAATGCGGTGGACAATTAGAGGGAATTGCACTCTGATCTACACCTATATAAACAACAAAAGCACCAGAAGCAGGAGGTAGTTTTTCTACTCTTTGTTTATATCCCCAAGGGGCGTTTTCTCCTAATAGTTGAACTAGGTTTTCAACTGTAACGTTAGCAATTATATGATCGGCTGATTCTGTCCAAGTTTCTCCGGTTTTCTGATTTTTAATGCTTACAGATTTAGCTTGGTTATTTTCAACTTTGATTTTTTCGACGGTATGTCTCATTAATAATTTACCACCATCTCGTTCTAAAGATTCTACCAAGCGATCGCTCAAGACTTGCATACTTCCTTGAAGATGAAATAATCCTTGGGGTAATTGGGATACATTCAAAGCTGTGGCTGCATAAAGTAAAGCGGTTTCTTCCGCGCTAACTTGAGAATATAATTTGAGTTGTAGATCTAAAAATGTCCGCAGTCTTTTATCATTTCCTAAACCGCATAATCTTAAAGCATCTCCTACTGTAAATAAAGTAAAAGGTGCAGTTATAAATGTACTCGGACGCACTGCTTTAATTAATTGTTTTAAATCCCATAAATTACGCGGTGGTAACACAGGATCACGTCCTTGAAATTCCCAACTAGCTTGAAATAAAGTTGTTAATAATTGCCAAAAAGATTCACTTCCGGGAAACTGTTTTTGGCGTTCTTCTTGCCATTTTTCCGCATCACGCCACACATTAATAGGTGTAGACTCTCCTGGAAGATATACCGCACAAGCTGGGTCGCAAGGTGTAGCTGCGGGTAATTCTATATTTAATTCCGAGAAAATGCGGTGATGAATTCCCCCAGGTTCTAAACCTGCAACTTGGGTCGCACCAACATCAAAGGTAAATCCTTGACGTTTAAAGGTGGAAGCGCAACCACCGGGAACTATTGCTTGGTCAAGTATCAGAACATTATAACCTTTATGTGCTAATAATGCTCCGGCTGTAAGTCCACCTATACCCGCACCAATGACAATCACACGGGATTGATTTTTTCTATCAGATAAATTTGACATAATTCTTAATATTACTAATTATTAGTTTACAATAAAAAATTTAGTTATTGTCAACAAATCAGTTTAAAAGCAATTAATTTACACATAGTATGTATATATTTACACAATACAAGCAAATAGTTTACACTTACAAATATTTGATTTTTGACTTATACTAGTTTTGACAGTATTTATACTGTTAATAAATTCAGCAATAACCAGGAGTTTATGAGCAATAGTTTACAAATCTCAGAAATAGCGGTTTCTATCGTCGCTAAAAATCTAAATCCCGCAGTTTTAAACCCAGATTTTCTCAAATATACGGGAATTATTCCTGCTGATTGGGAATTAGCAAATCAACCAGTTTACAATAACAATTTAGTGCAGTTGATTTATAAAAACGGTGTGGGAATCATTGTCCAACCGAACCGACTAAATGTCTTAGAGATGATAGGACCGAAAACTCCAGTAGAGATTCAAGTAGCAGCAATTGCGAGTCAATTAATAGAAAAGTTATCTCAAATAGAGTATCAAGCAGTGGGAATTAACCCCAAAGGATTTGTCGGTTTTGCATCAGCAGAGGATGCTTA
>LJOT01000977.1 GCA_001672075.1 Anabaena sp. CRKS33 | reverse complement strand
AAGGCGTTTATAAGATTTAATTCAGGTGATAATTCGCTCTATTAATCCCTAGTAATGCTTGAGTGAGATAATGTAAACAGATACAGGGTAAGGTTTTCAAGTGCGAACTGCTTGCAGCAGCGCTTCGCTATCGCTCTACTAATCCCTAGTAATGCTTGAGTGAGATAACGTAAACAGATACAGGGTAGGGTTTTCAGATGCGAACTGCTTGCAGCAGCGCTTCGCTATCGCCCCAGTAATCCCCAGTAATGGTTGAGTGAGATAATGTAAACAGATACAGGGTAAGGTTTTCAGGTGCGAACTGCTTGCAGCAGCGCTTCGCTATCGCTCTACTAATCCCCAGTAATGGTTGAGTGAGATAACGTAAACAGATACAGGGTAAGGCT
>LJOT01000516.1 GCA_001672075.1 Anabaena sp. CRKS33 | reverse complement strand
ACGAGGAGGTATGTCAGTGGATTTTGGATTTACGATTTTGGATTTTGGATTGACTCCACCCTCAAGTGTGGAGCTTGGGGATTTTACATTAGCAATTTTGGATTAGTTCCGCCCTGAAATTGTAGGGGGCAACGGCCGTTGACCCCTACTTGTACCGAAAATTCCCAATCTAAAATCTAAAATCTAAAATCTAAAATTTCTTGGTCAAAAAACTTAAAATTTTTAATTTACAGAGGGTTTCTAAATATGGACATTGATACTCGTGTAGTAATTGTTTTAGCACCTTTAGCGATCGCTGCTAGTTGGGCTGCTTTTAATATCGGCGCTGCTGCTATTAGACAAATACAAAACTTTTTAAGCAAAGAAGCGTAATTTGGGGAATAGGGAACAGGGAACAGGGAATAGGGAACAGGGAACAGGGAACAGGGAACAGGGAACAGGGAACAGGGAATAGGGAATAGGGAATAGGCAAAAGTTTTACCAATTACCAATTACCAAATTACCATGAGCATAGATTCCCTACTCCAACCCTTTCAGCATTTTGGTGTCAATTTGGGATTATCTCGAATTGTCAATTTATTGGCAACTTTGGGAAATCCCCATCACCGAGTGCCAATTATTCATGTCGCTGGTACTAATGGTAAAGGTTCTGTTTGTGCTTATCTGTCTGCGGTACTTACTGAAGCTGGTTATAAGACCGGACGCTACACCTCCCCCCATTTGGTTGATTGGACAGAACGTATCTGTGTTAATGAACAAGCAATTAATAGTAATATATTGTGTGAATTAATACTTAAAGTTCAAGCAGCAATTAATCCAGATCAAGAATCTCCTACCCAATTTGAAGTAATTACCGCAGCAGCTTGGTTATATTTTGCCCAGGAACAAGTTGATATTGCAGTAATTGAAGTGGGACTAGGAGGACGTTTAGATGCCACTAATGTCTGTGATCATCCTTTGGTGACAATAATTAGTTCCATAAGTCGAGAACATTGGCAACAACTAGGACCGACTATAACCCATATTGCCAGGGAAAAAGCGGGAATTATCAAACCTGGATGTCCGGTAGTCATGGGTTTATTGCCAGAAGATGCAGAAAATGTTGTAAAATCCCGTATATTAGAATTAAAATGCCCGATTTTTACCCCCGAACCCTCTCGTAAAATCAATGAAAACTGGGCCGAATATCAAAAAATAGCCAGTCCAGAAACAATAAAATACCCCCTAGCATTACAGGGACAAATTCAATTACATAATTCGGCCTTAGCTTTAGCTGCTTTGGAAATCCTGCAAAAACAGAATTGGCAAATTTCTGAACAAGCTATTATGCAAGGAATGGCTAAAACCAAGTGGCCAGGGAGAATGCAATGGATTACTTGGAAAAGTCATCAAATCCTCATTGACGGCGCACATAACCCCGCCTCAGCTAATGTTTTACGTCATTATGTAGATACAATCAACAGCGAAAATATCACTTGGGTAATGGGAATGCTGGCCACTAAAGATCATGGTGATATTTTTCAGGAACTTCTCAAACCAGGAGATAAATTATATTTAGTTCCAGTCCCCGACAGCAATTCA
>LJOT01000234.1 GCA_001672075.1 Anabaena sp. CRKS33 | reverse complement strand
GTTAACTGAGTTACCTGAAAATAACCCTTTTCGAGAAAATTTGTTAGAAATTTTAGCGGACTGGCGCAAGAATTTAGAATTGAGAGATAATTTAAGTAGAGAAGAGGAGGAAGTAATTATGAACTTATCACCGGCTTATTTACAACAAATAGAAGATTGGAAGCAAGAAGGAAAACAGGAAGGAAAGCAAGAAGGAAAAGAGGAAGAACGATTTTCTTTAATAACTTCTCTGCTAGAAGGGCGGTTTGGTAGTTTAGATGCTGAGTTATCTGGTGTGGTGGAAAAGATTGCTAAATTTCCTATTTCTGAACGTACTCAGTTACTTCTTGCTTTGGGTAATTTATCCCGTGAGGAGTTGTTGCAAAGATTGAGTAGTGAGGAAGTTTCAGGGGATTTATGAAACAACAAGACCCCCGATTTCTTGAAGAAGTCGGGGATCTAAAATCTAATTATGGGTTATTTGTAATAAACTGATATAGGGAGTTAAAGTGGGTACTTTCCCAATATACAGCAAGTTCAGCTTGAGTGAGGTACACCTTGTGCGGGCAAGATGCCCGCACCACAAGAGTTTTATTATTAATATCTGTACTTAATAAGATCGGGAACTGCTGTAAATTGCGGAAAACACAAGCCAAGAGGGGATGTCGAAAACGAACAAATTATGTTACTAAATCGGCATTGGTAGAGGTGCGTTTCAGCGTGAATACAGCCAAGATAATTCCCACAATTGCTAGTCCGGCAGTTGGATAAAAGAAATTAGTGTAACTGCCGAAAATGTCTCTAATTTTGCCAGCTAATAAAGTTCCCCCCAAAGCCCCCATACCGTAAGCAGTGAAGACAATACCGTAATTTTTGGCGTAGTCTTGGGGTTGAAATATGATTAAAGTGGAAGTAGGAGCGATCGCTAACCAACCCCCCAAAGCCAAGTAAAATAGCGAAAAAGCGACTATATAAGTAAGTACACTTCCCTTTCCAGCACTCAGCATCATAATCGAGGCAATCAAAATGAAAACAAAGGAAACAATTGCCGCTAATTTTGGCGTAAATTTGTCTGTGAACCACCCAAAAAATAACCGCCCTGCACCATTAAAGACAGCGAACAGGGAGACTGTATTTGCGGCTGTTGCTGCATCCAATTTAATAATTTCCTGTGCTAGAGGACTAGAAATACCAATAGCTGCCAGTCCGGCAAAAGAACCAATGGTATAACAAGACCACAAGCCATAAAAACTGGAAGTCTGAAGAATTGATCCTGAAGTTGTAGTATGGGAATTTGCTTCAATAGCTACAGGTGGAGTCCACCCCTCTGGTTGCCAACCTTGGGGAGGAGTTGTGAGGATAGTAGAAATAGCGGTAATAATAGCTGCAAAAGCGATACCTAAAATTACAAAAGTTTGCCGAACTCCAAAAGCATCTATCAGAAACTTTGCCAAAGGTGCAGTAATTAAAGGTGACAAACCAAACCCAATCACAGTAGCACCAACAGCCAAACCTTTTTTATCAGGAAACCACTTAGCTACCACAGCCAACGGTACACCGTAAGTGATACCCACACCCATACCAGCAATTACACCATAGGTAATAGTTAGTGTGGGAATATTGCCACCCAAACTAGAGAGAATATAACCTAATGCCGTAATTAATCCACCAACACCTGTAATCAGACGAGTATCAAAACGATTGATATAAAAGCCAGTGATGGGCATTAAAATTGCGAAGACAACCAACAGCACAGTAAATGGCAACAGGCTATCAGTTGCACCCACATTGAGAAGTTTTTCTAAAGGTTTTCTAAAAATACTCCAAGAATAAACTGTACCCAAGCACAGCAGGATAGTTATACTTAGAGGTATGAGTAGCCATCGCCCTTTCTCAGCAGGCATACCAAATAATTGTACTTTTTCCATTTGTTGTTATGTGAATAAGGGAAATAATTTTTTTCCAGTATCTCACTTTTTAGCTAAATTAACACCAACTCAGTTACTTCTTTCTTTGGGTAATTTATCGCGTGAAGAATTGTTACAAAGACTGAGTGGTGAGGAAAGTTAGTATAATATATTTTTTGGCAGTTTGAGGAGATTTCCCAAACTGCTGATGCGTTGAGTAATCTTTAACACTGTTTATTAAACTTGTGAGGATAGATGAGATTGAGCAGTTCTAATAATGCATTAAACGTAATACAACAGTCTCTAAATCTTGGAGTGGTAGAAGCACAAAGTAGTGAACAAAAATTACTACCATTACCATTAACAAAAGGATTCCAACTACAATATACCCATCCTCACGGACAAATTTATCAAGGTAATTCCCTAGATTGGCTGGCATCTCTTGATTCAGAAAGCGTTGATCTAGTGTTTGCTGACCCACCTTATAATATTAAAAAAGCTGAATGGGATAATTTTGAGAACCAAGAAAAATATATCGCCTGGTCAATTCAATGGATTAGCCAAGCTTCGCGTATTCTCAAATCTAATGGATCTCTTTACGTTTGTGGTTTTTCTGAAATATTAGCTGATTTAAAATATTCAGTATCCAAATATTTCAAAAATTGTCGTTGGTTAATTTGGCACTATAAAAACAAGGCTAATTTAGGTAGTGATTGGGGACGATCGCATGAAAGTATTATTCATTTTCGTAAATCAGATCAAGTGAAAATTAATATTGACGATGTGCGAATTCCTTATGGCGCACATACATTAAAGTATCCTTCCCATCCCCAAGCAGAAACAAGTGCTTATGGAAAAGGTAAAACTAAAAAAAATAATAACTGGACACCTAACCCAAAAGGTGCAAAACCTAAAGACGTAATAGAAATTCCTACTACTTGTAACGGGATGGGTGAAACAACACCTCATCCAACTCAAAAGCCAGAAGAATTATTAAGAAAATTTATCCTTGCATCATCACAGGAAGGGGATTTGATTATTGATCCATTTTCAGGATCGGGAACAACTATTGTCGTTGCAGAACAACTTAACCGTCGTTGGATGGGATGTGATCTCAATATTGAGTATAATAATTGGGCAATTCAAAGATTAGAAAATGTCCATCGCATGACAAAGGAAGAATGGATAGCCTTTGATCGCAAAAATTCAGAACGCAGGGAGTCTATTCGATGAGGTTAGAAGATTTAGTAAATCATGCAGTGGACAAAGAAAATTTTCAGACTATTCAAAACTACATTTCCTTTTGCAGAAACTATCTAGAATTTATAGCCAATGGCTTACAAGCTAGAATAGTTTCACAAAATGAAAATCATTACCAATTTTATCAATATACAAATGATGGTCATTACAATATAACTCGTCCAATCAATACTAACTTAATGTATGATGCTGAAATATTTGAGATTGCTTATAATCAGTTTTTGCAAGTTCTTGAGCAGTTGAGAGATAGACAGTTACCAGAGGAATCGTTACGGCAGGTTTTAATCTGTACAATCTATACCCTCCAGCAGACTATTGGTGCTACACTAGATGCTTTACCTTCTGGAAAGTCTAACCAAGCCCGTAAAGTTAATGGGGATCTTTTTGAGCGTCTAATTCGTCTGCTTATTGCATATCTCAATATAGATTGTGTTTCTGGAACAATACAAGTGCCTATTAGAGACGATAACGGAGTAATTTTGTTTAATACAACCTATCAACATGACTTATTGATTAGTCAAGACAATGAACTCAAGATTATTGGTTCAGTTAAAACTTCGAGTAAAGACCGTATTGATAAAATTTTTGTAGATAAGTTTTTATATAACAAGCTAACTAGCACTGATTTACCTCACATTGCAATTTTCTTAAATGATGTACAAAGAAAGAAGACAAAGCACCAAAATCGCTATGGGATTAATGCAACATTTTTACCAGGACACTTTAAAGCCTATACTATTAAACTCAATCCACTGGACGGTGTCTATTACTGCGATATTCGCCCAAACATGATGAGGGATACACTACTTTCTCAACATATTCAAACTATTGATAATTTCTTTTATCGTGATATTTGGAATTTGCTAAGTAGTCATGGACAGTCTTTAGAAGAAGTTGAAATAGAGGAATGTGAAAATAGGGAAAGCGAATAATATTTATTTTTTTCGCATTTGAGTTAAAGTAATAAAACACAAGATTTTAAACATTAATTGTCGTTTTTATAGCCAGGGTTTATTTCTTAACTCAGCTTTGAGAAAATTTATAAGCTTTGAGAAAATTTATAAACTGATAAATCAGTGATTGTGCGTAAGCGTTGCGCTCCGAAGGAATCGCTTTACTGAAGGTATTGATACTAATATTATTTTATATTACTTATTAGATCGAGAACCATTTTTGCCAGAGGAATTTTCCTACTTTTTCTGGAAGTGAATTAGTATATATTCAAGAATACTCAGCTAATTCGTGTAATTACTTGCAGGATAGTCAATAATGAGAGAACCCAGTAAAAATTTCAACCCTCTATTTACTCCCACAGAAGTAGAAAAAATGGGGTTAACTTGGTTAGTTGCAGCGGGTATAGTCACAGCATTTTTGTGGCAAATACCTATGGGTAATTATATTTTATACCCATTTTCTATTTTGGCAACTTGGTTTCATGAAATGGGTCACGGTTTAATGGCCTTGATTTTAGGGGGACAGTTTCAAAAATTAGAGATCTTTGGCAACGGTTCTGGTGTAGCTCATTATACTTTAAGTAACGGATGGGGATATCTTGGTATCGGATTAGTCGCTGCTGCTGGTCCAATGGGTCCACCTCTCGCTGGTGCAGGTCTAATTCTCGCTTCTGGTAGTTTGAAAACCACTTCTTTGAGTTTAAAAATTTTGGGCGGGTTTTTACTCCTGTCTACATTAATTTGGGTGCGTTCTTGGTTTGGTTTTGTCGCAATTCCTTTATTAGGTTTTATGATCTTAGGAATTGCCTTAAAAACACCTCTTTGGGTACAAGGGTTTGCGATTCAATTTTTAGGTGTGCAAGCTTGTGTAAGTACCTATCATCAACTTGATTATTTATTCAGTTATACCGCAGGACCATTAGGATTATCAGATACAGGACAAATGCAGCAGTATTTGTTTTTACCTTATTGGTTTTGGGGGCTATTAATGGCGATCGCTTCTTTAATGATATTAATCCAAAGTCTCCGCGTTGTCCATACTCAAAAATCAGCAAAATAACAACATCTATGCTTAATATTCCCACAAACCTTCTCAATTGCACCCAAACCCCCCACAGCGGTTATCATTGGGATGGTAGTAATCGCCGCTTTTTTGAAGGCTGGTATTACCGCGTCACAATACCCGAAATTAGGCAAACTATCGCCTTCATGTACTCCATCGAAGACCCCCAGGGTAATCAGCCCTACAGTGGCGGTGCAGCCCAAATTCTGGGCATAAATGATGAGTACCTCTGTCGCACTTTTCCCGATGTGAATAAATTTTGGGCGAGTCGGGATGTATTAGGATTAGGACATTGGGGAAAAACTAACTTACAAGTTTCCCCGCTATATCTCATTCCCAGTGAATTTACACAGCATATTTCCGAAGGCTATCAAGCCACAGCTACTTTAAATCAAGGCATAATTACAGATCCTGCCACTGGTAATTATTGCCAATGGGAGTATACAATTAAACCTATATATGGTTGGGGGAATCAAAATAGTTTTCAACAATCAACAGCGGGTTGGTTATCATTTTCGCAGATATTTGAACCTGGGTGGCAAATTTTAATGGCTCATGGTTTAGCCAGTGGTTGGATAGACTGGCATGGTAAAATATATAAGTTTACAAATGCGCCAGCATACGCAGAAAAAAACTGGGGTGGTGCTTTTCCCCAAAAATGGTTTTGGCTAAATTGCAATTCTTTCATTAATCAACCCGATTTAGCTTTAACTGCTGGTGGGGGCAAACGTGGTGTATTATGGTGGATGGAATCAGTTGCTATGATTGGTATTCACTACCAAGGTAAATTTTATGAATTTGTCCCCTGGAATTCAGAGGTAAAATGGCAAATTCAGCCCTGGGGTAGATGGCAAATGCAAGCCAAAAATCTAAATTATGAGGTGACACTGACCGGAACTACCCAATTACCAGGTACTCCCCTTCGCGCTCCGACAACCAATGGTTTAACTTTCTGTTGTCGAGATACCATGCTCGGAGAGCTAAACTTAGAATTGCGAGAAGTTAATGGCAGCAAATCTCAGGTTATCCTGAATGCAAGTAGTAATCTGTGCGGTTTAGAAATTGGTGG
>LJOT01000976.1 GCA_001672075.1 Anabaena sp. CRKS33 | reverse complement strand
GCGCGCAACTCCTTCCAGATACGAACAGGCGCAATGCCCAGAGCTTCTCCAAGAGTGCGCCCATTCCACTTGGTATAGCCGCTTGGAGGCTCGGTATCGATTTGCTTGAGGATTCGCTGGCGGAGACTCTCGGCATCCTCGTGGATGGGAGGGCGGCCGGGCCGAAAATCGTCGCGCAGCCCCATCAATCCCTCCCTCTCGAAACGCACCCGCCATTTACTCACGGTCGCCGGCCGTGTCCTCATCGCGGTTGCGATATCAATGGTGCTTTTGCCGCGTGCCGCCTCCAAGACGATCCTCGCACGGTCGCCGTAGCGTCTTTGCGTGCGAGGGGCTCGAATGAGCCTCTCAAGCTCGGCTTCTTCTTCGGTTGTCAGCTTGATCAGG
>LJOT01000975.1 GCA_001672075.1 Anabaena sp. CRKS33 | reverse complement strand
TCGTCGGCCACCCGTCAGACACCAAGATCGGCTATCTGGACCGCACCATCAGCAGCCAGTGGGGAGCGAAGGCCCGCTGGGAGTTCGGCTGCCCGATCATCTACAACGCGGCACGCGGCGCGATCTTCCACGAACTCGAACTCGTGGCGCTCACCGGGCGCGTTGCGGCCGGCACCACGCCGACCATATCCACGTCCTACAGCGTCGATGGTATGTCCTGGAGCCAGGATCGGTTCATCAACGCGGGCACAATTGGCGACACCCGCAAGCGTCTGGTGTGGTTCCAGCAGGGTCACATGCGCAACATGCGCATTCAGCGGTTCCGGGGCGACTCCGACGCGCACGTCTCATTCCTGAGCCTTGAGGCGCGGCTTGAGCCGCTGGCGGT
>LJOT01000974.1 GCA_001672075.1 Anabaena sp. CRKS33 | reverse complement strand
CATGGTGTCGTCGCCCTTGAACCGCTTGATGTCGATGATGTCCCGCCCCTGGCGCACGGCGATGACTGTGCTGTCGGCACCACCGCGCGCCGGGTCTACTCCCAGGATGATCGGCGCGCTCATGTCCTTGTACTGCGGCCGGCGCATGGCGTCGTCCACGAGTGCCAGGCTGATGAACTGGTCGTCGCCGGTCGATGGAAACTCACCGTAGACCTCGACGCGCGCCTCGCGGCTGTCCTCACCGTACTCGGCGATGATCTGTTCGTAGACCACCTTGTCGGTGCCCTCGACCGTGCGCGCGTCGATGTTGCGCGTGGTCCAGATGTCCCGCTTACCGTGGAAACACTCGTAGAAATACCCGGTGTTGCGCCGAGGGTTGCTGAACGCG
>LJOT01000973.1 GCA_001672075.1 Anabaena sp. CRKS33 | reverse complement strand
GCTAAAACTAGCGATCGCATCTGGTTGATATAATCCAAATACAGGCCAATTTTGAATATTAATCCCACCATCTTGATCACTAGGATCTATGTCGTTTCCAGGTAAACTGTAATCCTTTGCACCCAGGGGGATAATTTGGGTAATGGTAGCACTAGCAATATCCAGAATAGCGATCGCATTATTTTCTTGCAATGTAACCATTGCTGTTAACCCATCGGGCGCTACAGCAATATATTCTGGTTCTACATCCTGGGCAACTGTCGCACCAGGTCCGATAATTCTCACACCAGATGCTTTTAAGGATGCAATCTGACTATTAAAACTGGTGAAAGTAGCAGTTTGTACTGTAGCACTGGCAACACCACCAGCAATATTAATAATGCTAACA
>LJOT01000972.1 GCA_001672075.1 Anabaena sp. CRKS33 | reverse complement strand
CAGTAGCAATGGTTTTACCGTCGGGACTGAAACTTACACTTATGACAGAATCCTGATGTCCTTTAAATTCCTGTAGCAATTTCCCCTGTAAATCCCACAACCGCGCTGTATTGTCACAAGAAGCAGTAGCAATGGTTTTACCGTCGGGACTGAAACTTACACTTATGACAGAACCCTGATGTCCTTTAAATTCCTGTAGCAAATTCCCCTGTAAATCCCACAACCGCGCTGTATTGTCCCTAGAACCAGTAGCAATGGTTTTACCGTCGGGACTGAAACTTACACTTATGACAGAATCCTGATGTCCTTTAAATTCCTGTAGCAAATTCCCCTGTAAATCCCACAACCGCGCTGTATTGTCAGATGAAGCAGTAGCAATGGTTTTACC
>LJOT01000515.1 GCA_001672075.1 Anabaena sp. CRKS33 | reverse complement strand
GATCCTGTAGGGTGCGTTAACGAAGTGTAACGCACCGTAGAGATGGGATATTTCGGTGTGTTACGCTGACGCTATCACCCACAAGGAGATAGTGCGATCGCTGCCCCTGTCGGGTGCGTTAATGAAATGTCAGGCAACATAATGTAACGCAACATAAGGATGGCTACTTTTCACCTGACAGATCGGCTAAAGTTATAATGCGATCGCCGAAAAATGATTTGTAAATTAACTATCAATAAATCATAAATTTACAATGCAATCTCCTCCCCGTACTAATACCTTAAGCAATTTAGAAACCTTTCTCCAACAACCCAACATTGAAAGCTCACCGGCTTGGGAGTTTATTCAAGGGAAAGCCCAACAAAAACCGATGCCCACCCTTTTTCATTCGCGTCTTCAACGTAACCTAGTTAACCAAATTAACAACCGCACCCAAGCCTACGAAGCCATTCAAGAACTCCGTTGCATTGTTCCGCCCCTTTCTCCTGTTCCTGATATTGCTATCATTCAACGCGATCGACTTTCCGATGAAGATGGCCCCTTTCAAGGTTCACCCGACTGGCTAATTGAAATTCGCTCTCCTAATCAAAGTATGTTAGATTTACAAAGTAAAATTTTGCATTGCCTAAGTAACGGAACTCTACTGGCCTGGTTAATTGACATTCAACGCCGACAAATTTGGGTTTGGGAAAAACAAGAATTACCCCTAATCTATACAGGAAATGATCAACTTCCTACTTTAGATAACATTTCTGATTTTACAGTAGAGACAATCATTGCCCTAACCGAACAACAAGCTTAGAAATCTGGATTAAATAGTGTATATCTTGTAGGGTGCGTTACATTTCATTAACGCACCAAATTGATTATTATTCACCGTCATTGTCTTAATATTAAGCATGGGATCTTAATGCGATCGCCGATGCAATCTTGATCATAATCGCTTTACCATAAGACTGACGGATAAAAGCCTCTAATTTTTTGATCTTTGGTAATAATAGGAGCATAATATTGATCTGCTAAAGCCACAATAATTCGGTCTGCTGGATCTTTATGTTCCCATTTTAAAACAACACTTTTTAACCAAAGATTCTCATCAATTGGGATAATTGAAATCACATCTGATTGCTGTAATCTTTTAATATAAATTTCTAAAGAAATACCTAGATCTAATTTTTTATTTTTGATTTTAATGGCGATTTCCCAAATTGAAATAGAAGCCACTAACCCATTTTTATCCTTTTCCATTTGCTCACACGCTTTTTGAGCCAATAAAGATAATTGCTCTGGATCAAGACTCCACCAAATCAAAGCACAAGTATCTAAAACTAGACTCATAAAAGTTCCCATTCATCCGTGGTAGGAGTTGTCAAATCTTCTAAATAGGTAACTTTTCCTCGCAAGTCTGCAAATAATTCTTGAGTTGTCAATCTTGGTTTATTTTTAATGAGGCGGATTAGACTTAGAATTTTATCTAATTCCTGTTCTGATAGGGACTCAATTTCTTCTATAATTAAAGCTTTATTTGGCATAATTAGATTCCTTCAAATTGACCTTAGTATTACGATAACATAAAATTCATTAAAG
>LJOT01000971.1 GCA_001672075.1 Anabaena sp. CRKS33 | reverse complement strand
CGCTTCGCTACGCTAACAAAGGGTAAAAAGAACAAGTGCAAAGGGCAAAAGGAGAAAAGTATAAAGTGCTACCGGAGAGTTCTCCCAACAACGCAGACAACACGAAAACCAATAAGGTCGTAGATGAGGTCGCGCTCGTCCCTAACGTTGATGTGGCGAGACGCAGAACGGCAGTAGTGAGGAATGTCGACCCAAGACCCGCCCCGCATCACAGCGTGTCCTGACTTGTCACTTAGTTTATCATCAGTATTAAACCAAGCACTTCCATCTGTTGGCGCTCCTTTATAATCATCATGCCAGTCATCCAAACACCATTCCCAGACATTGCCGTGCATATCATATAATCCAAAATTATTGGCTACTCCAAAACTCCCTACTGCTGTTGTTTC
>LJOT01000514.1 GCA_001672075.1 Anabaena sp. CRKS33 | reverse complement strand
GCGCGCGGGGTCGCGCGGCCCATCCGAGACGGCGGGGAAGGTGGGCCGGGCGCGGGCGCTTGTCAACCGGCCGGGAGGCGGGCGGGGGTGTTCGGCGGTGCGGCGACGGCGACCCGGTCGCGCCCGGCGCGTTTGGCGTCCATCAACGCGTGGTCGGCGCGCGCGACCGTTGCCTCGAGCGGTTCTAGGGGGTCGCGCTCGGCAACGCCGACCGACAGCGTGACCCCGGCAGTCGGACCCGCCGCGGCGGCGGCAGCGCGCCGGATGCGTTCGGCGAGATCTTGGGCCCGCACAAGGTCGCACCCGCGCAACACGACCAGGAATTCGTCCCCGCCCCAGCGGACCCGGATGTCGCTGGCGCGCAGTTCGGCGCGCAAGGCCCGGCCGACGGCGGCCAGGGTCGCATCCCCGGCCGCATGGCCGCGCGCGTCGTTGACCGACTTGAAGCGGTCGACATCGGCCATCAGCACCGAAACCCGTTGCGGGGTCCGGCGCAATTCCTTCTCCATCTGGTCGGCCAGCAGCCGGTAGCCGTGGCGGGTGGCGAGACCTGTCAGCGGATCGGTGGTCGCCAGCGCTTCGATCCGGCGCTGATAGCGCGCGAGCGTGGCAAGCGCGCCGGCGAGGGCGATCGCCGTCACGGCCGCGGCGAGGGCGAGGTTGAGCCCCAGCGTGCGGCGCACCGCCGCCTGGCCCGCCTCGTCGGATTTCTCGACGAACAGAAACCACTGCAATTCGGGAATGTAGCGCACGTTGGCCAGCCGCGTTTCCCCGCGCAGCGCGTAGGCGAATGCCCGCGTGCCTTCGCGCGGCAGCGGTCCGGCCGCGCGCACCAGATCGCCTCGCGCGGCTATCTCCGGCTCCGGCACGTCGCCGCCCTTGCCGACCATCACGATCTTGCCGCGATCGTTGGCCAGGAAGATCGTGCGCTCGAAGCGCGATTGATAGTCGTCGATCAACCGTCGCACCGCGTCCACCGTCAACCCGACGCCCGTCGTGCCGATGAATCGCCCTTCGAAGTCCTCGACGCGGTAGTTGATGAAGATCGTCAGCGCGTCGCTGTTGGCCATGTCGGGATCGAGGTTGATCTCGTAGGCCTCGCGCATCGCGCGGACGCGGAAAAACCACGCGTCGCGCGGGTCCTCCTCCCGCACGGTCTTCAAAACGCCTTCGGCGTGATAGTAGGTCCGGGTCCGGTCGGAAACGTAGAACGCCGTGAACGCGCCGAAGCGCCCTTTGATCCCGGTCAGAAAGGCGACGATCGGCGCGGCGTCGCGTTCGCCCGCCAGCGCCCAATCGCGTACGAACGTGTCGGCGGCCATCAGCGAGGAGATCAGGATCGGCCGGATCAGGTCGCGTTGGATTTCGGAGTACACGCTGTCGGCGGTCAGCGGCAGCTCCGCGCGCAGGACCGTGTCGCGCACGGTCGAGCGCGATGCGAAATAGCTGCCGAAGGAAATCGCAAGGAAACCCGTGACCAGCAGTCCCACGACCGCCGCGACCACCACGCCATCCGCTACCGCTACCGCCTAACCCTAACCCTAACCCTAACCCTAACCCTAACCCTAACCCTAACCCTAACCCTAACC
>LJOT01000970.1 GCA_001672075.1 Anabaena sp. CRKS33 | reverse complement strand
GTGAACTGGGCCGACTACCCCAACTTCACCGAAGCCGAGTTCCGCTGCCGCCACTGCGGCAAGCAGGAAATGAAACCCGAGTTCATGGCTCGGCTGCAGGCGCTGCGAAACGTCTACGGCCGACCCATGACCATCACCTCGGGCTACCGCTGCCCCGACCACCCCATCGAGAAGGCCAAAGCCGAGCCAGGGATGCACGCCACGGGACTAGCCTGCGACATTGGGGTGCAAGGTGCGGAGGCTTACGAGATCATGCGCCTGGCGATGCAGGCCGGCTTCACCGGCATCGGGGTGCAGCAGAAGGGCTCGGGGCGGTTCATCCACGTCGATCTACGGACCACGCCGACTGTGTGGTCGTATTAGGCGGCACGAAGCGGCCTATTTCACGTT
>LJOT01000969.1 GCA_001672075.1 Anabaena sp. CRKS33 | reverse complement strand
GCTGCTGCGAAATGTGGCTGGCGGCACTGTTGCGGCAGTAATGAACTACACAAACTTCACAATCCAGCGCATTCCCATTGCAGCCATGAATGGCACTGGTTCAGGCGTTAGGCTTTCAACCATACTACAAGCCGCAGGAACGCTAAACCTTGCAGCAAGAAGGTTAGATGCAGAGGGTGTATCGGTAGTATCTACCCCGCCTACATATACAAACGGCACAAACGTAATTCAGGTGGGCGTTGCAAGGTACTCTGACGGAGCGCTTGACCAGTTCATTAACGGCACTGCTGGTGGAACAGGTTCTTTCCCTTCATCTGGCAACAGTTCGGATACTGACAGCGCCACGCTTATTATTGGAGGCACTTCCACTGATGATGGTGTAACGCTAAAC
>LJOT01000968.1 GCA_001672075.1 Anabaena sp. CRKS33 | reverse complement strand
TTTGTGTATAGGTTTCAATTTAGATTACGTATCAGAAAATGGTATTCATGATCATATTTGCTATAGCGGTTCTCAATTGAGTGAGATACAAGAACCCCAACCCCAACCCACTCCCCGCAAGCGATGAGGGGGCTATGATGTATCTCATGCAATTTCAATGGAGCCGTGGGGATTTTCCTTAAGGCAATGTGGGATACCACCTTTACCAACTCAGTTGGTGATGTTGTACTGGATGTTCACGATGTAGGGGAATGTCTCGGTTAAAAGTATCAGACAATTAAGCAGATAGTTAAATCTTGGCAACAGTATTGAATACAGGAGATAATTAATGATGTATCAAAGCGATGTGTATAGCAAACCTAACTATGAGCCATTACCTCCTCGACAAACA
>LJOT01000967.1 GCA_001672075.1 Anabaena sp. CRKS33 | reverse complement strand
GCTCAAGCAAGCAGACAAGAAGAAGTGGTTGTCCAGGGAGCACTTCAGCGTGGACGGCACGCTGATTCAAGCCTGGGCGAGCCACAAGAGCTTTGTGCGCAAAGACGGCAAGGACGACGACGGCAGCCGAGTTCATTGAAGCGCTGCAAGAAATGAAGGCAACGCCGCATGTCGCGCAAAACAAATCCAACAGAGCATCAGCCGTGCCTGAAGAGATCGCAGCCACTGACGGTGATCGCATCTCGCAGCAAAAGCGCAAGCTCATTGAGCAGGGCTTTGGCTGGGCAAAGTTCATCGGCCCGATCCGCCAGGTGATGGTGCGCGGCATCAAGAAAGTGGACCAGGTGTTTGTGCTGGCCATGGCCACCTACAACCTCGTGCGCATGCGCAC
>LJOT01000966.1 GCA_001672075.1 Anabaena sp. CRKS33 | reverse complement strand
TGTTCTGTTCTGTTTTTCTCCTCTATTTTCTGACTTTTTTCCTAGACTTTAAATTTTTCCTTAACGATCGCTTGACAATCAAGACAGTCGCTACAAAAATCCTTAACCGAACAGTATTGATACCTGGCTTTTCTCAACTTCCCCCTCGACTTTAGAGTAACTGCTTTGAGGTAAATAGTATGCAGAATAATTTCATGAATTTTTCAACAATATTTATAGATTACCAGGAAGCAAAACTTAAAAATCATCATTATACCTCTACAGATTCTCTTATTTTAACTGGAGATTTCTATCCCTAACCAATCACTTAATTCCCTCGCTAACCATTCCAATTCTGCTTCAGATTTAAGAGTATCAAGATCAAACTCAAATTTTTCTACTCCTGCCCAAA
>LJOT01000965.1 GCA_001672075.1 Anabaena sp. CRKS33 | reverse complement strand
CATCCTCACGCTTGCCTCGTAGGCAGCGCTCATGTCCATGGCTACGGCTTGCACCGCACGGCGCTGTGCCTCTTGAGGTAGCGCGGCTTCCAGTGCTCTACGCCCACTCATGGCGTCCCTGCCTGAGGCTTGCCGAGTGACATCATGATAGACCTCCAACACCCTCCTCCCCATCAAGTCACTCACCACCGTCGAGTACTCATGCCCCTTGGCAAAGCTCTTCTCGTCAATTCCCAGGCTCAGCACTTCTTCCTTATCCTCTTGCCTTCTAAGTACCCCCCTTTCTACGGCTCTCTCCATCATTTGCCTCGCAGTGCTCCATCCTATCCCAAGCAACCCACACGCTCCACTCAATGTCTGCGTCGCTTGGAGCACTTGCACACAAAAACATT
>LJOT01000513.1 GCA_001672075.1 Anabaena sp. CRKS33 | reverse complement strand
AGAGAATTTTTCACGTATTTAATTTGAGCATAAATACTTTCTCGACTAGGGGATAAATAGGTTAATGGAACTTTGATTTTATTTTTTAAATCAGTGGCTTCTTTCCATTTTTGCTGTCCCATTTCCTTGTTTTTCTGCCCCTCATCGTTTCCTTGTTCTAGCTCATTTTCTCCCTGTTTTGTGAATAATTCTCCCTGTTCCATTAAGATTTCTAATTGACTCAGTTGAGATTGAAGTTCTATAATCTGTAAAGAAGGCAAAGGAGACTGTGGTTTTCCAGTTAGTGAAGGAGACTGAGACTGAGGTTTTCCAGTTAGTGAACGAGACTGAGGTTTTCCAGTTGGTGAAGAAGAAAGAGAAGCCGCTTCTTTATATTGAGCTAAGGCTTGTTCTTGGTATTTAGGTCCTTGATCATTATTTAGTTCTATATTTCTATTAGCTAGGTCCCGTTGAGTGTTACCTAAATTCAGTAAAACCCTACTCTGATCTTCTCTAGAACCACTTTCTCTGGCAATATCTAAACTAGCTTGGAGAACTTTTTCAGATTCTGCTAAATTACCTGTCAGACGCATGACATTACCAAGACTTCTCAAAGCCTTAGCTTGATAGGTTTTCTCAAAACTACCTGATATTTTATCCTTAATTGTACTAATTTCCACATCAGAAATCATACATTTTTTCTCAGTATAACCAAGAACAGCAAATAAAGTTTGACAAGCTCGCGGATACAGTCCCAAGTCTTGCATAGCTTGAGCTTGGTTAATCTGATTTATCAACCCCATTTGATTATTTACAGAGTTAGGATATAGTTTCGCTGCTTGCTGCCATGTATTTAAAGCTGCTTGAGAATCTCCGGTTTTTTGCTGAAGTTGTCCTTGAATATCCAGGGCTTGAGCTAAAATCCTCTGTTGTTCTGTAGTAATTTTAGCAGACTCCAAAATCTTCAGACTTTGGTTAATTTCGCTTTTAGCTAATTCCCATTTTCCCTGTTGCTGATAAGTCAAAGCAAGATTACTTCGTACTAAGGCTTGATTAAGAGAATCCTGGGGTAAGGACTGGATAGCTTGTTCCCAAATTGGGATAGCTTCGCTAAATTTCCCAGCTTTATACAATTGGCTTGCTTGTTCAATTAATTGGCCATTATCCGGTTTATTTATCTGATTTTGGGCAATTACGGGAGTAATAGCCAGGGAAAAACAAAAAAGTAAAATCAGTGGCAAAAGAGAACGATAGAATCTTTTTTGCAGGGAGAATTTGTTTTTCTGGGTTGTTTTCCGGGTTGTTTTCTGATTTATTCTCATTTTCTTTCAACTCCACCTTAATTTGATGCACAAGTAATAGCAGTATTGACTCTCTCAGCGGGGTTTCCTGTGGAATGACCGACCAAAACCACATCTCCCTGACTATTGATTTCCCAACCCTGGGCTGGAATAATGGTTTTAAATGCTGTTTTCTCCATGTTTGCAGATGTAGAGTTAATTGCTGATGATGATTTTACAGATGTGGGCGCAATTAAACTTACTTCTACCTCACTACTACTAGGCAGTTGATCTGAAGTCAAGGCTAAACCCCCTCGACCTTTAACTATTAATGAATTT
>LJOT01000964.1 GCA_001672075.1 Anabaena sp. CRKS33 | reverse complement strand
ACCGCCGTTATACAACCACTCATCTAAAGAAGCTGCTTCCCAAATTGGGTAGAAGTGTAAACCGATAGCGTTAGAGGAAGGAACTACTGCACCGGAAATAATGTTATTTCCGTATAGTAAAGAACCTGCAACTGGCTCACGGATACCGTCAATGTCAACGGGAGGAGCAGCGATGAAGGCGATAGTGAAGCAAGCGATCGCACTCAAGAGAGTAGGGATCATTAATACTCCGAACCAACCGATATAGAGGCGGTTGTCTGTGCTGGTAATCCACTCGCAAAAGCGATCCCATACGTTAGCGCTTTGGCGCTGCTGTAGTGTTGTGGTCATGTGTTTATAATGGCGTTTGAGTTATGTATGTTTTGGTAGGTGTTTCTACCTTATGAATTTATA
>LJOT01000512.1 GCA_001672075.1 Anabaena sp. CRKS33 | reverse complement strand
AACTTGTGGGAATCAAGGTACAAATTACTACAGAGAGTTACACATCAAAATGTAGTTTTCTGGATTTTGAACCAATCAAAAAGCATGAGCAATATTTAGTTAAAAGAGTTAAAAGAGGTTTATTTAAGTCTCAGTCGGGTAAAAACATTATTCAGCAGACTTAAACGGTTACTGTGAACATATTAAGAAAAGTAGTTGGGGACTCTATCTTTGATAGAAACTCAGCTTTAGAGGCTTGTAGTTAGTCCTGTAAGGTGTAGGCCTTACCAAGCTAGAAATATTTGACGATATTTTTAGTAACTATTATCCACTTATTTTTTATTCAAATTAGGGTCAATGCTTGGCATATTGCAGCAAGACCATCGGACTGTAAGGAGTGATCTTAAACTCCTAAACGAAGTGCAACAATGGTTTGAAGAATTTTGTCATAAATATTTACCTAACTATGGCTGGTCAGACAGCCAAATTTATCGTCTTAATCTAGCCTTAGCAGAAGGTTTTACCAACGCTGTTCGTCATGCTCATCATTCTTTACCACCGGAAACAGCGATAGAAATTCAAGTCAGTCTATGGATTAATAGACTGGAAATGAGAATTTGGGATTATGGAAAACCATTTAATCCTGATGTGATCACTGAACCAGTACCGGGGACTCTACAAGTTGGTGGATATGGGTGGTTTTTACTTCGCCGTTTGGCTGATAAAGTCGTCTATGAGCGTGATCAAGATACAAGAAATTGTTTGTTAATTGTCAAATATTGTTTAGATGAATCACACTAAGTAGGTTGGCGTGAAAAATTGTCGTTATGACAGGTGACAGGGGACAGGTTACAGGTTACAGGGGACAGGTGACAGGTGACAGGTTACAGGTTACAGGTTACAGGTGACAGGTTACAGGTGACAGGTTACAGGTTACAGGTGCTACGCCACGGGGACAGGTGCTACGCCACGGGGACAGGTTACAGGTGACAGGTTACAGGTTACAGGTGACAGGTGACAGGTTACAGGTGACAGGTTACAGGGAACAGGGGACAAGTTACAGGGAACAGGGGACAAGTTACAGGGAACAGGAATTAAAAAGTTAAAATGAACAGGTAAAATGAACGGGTACAATAACTATTTAGTTTATTAATAAATCCTATTTTTTAATAAATCCTATTTTTGCCATTTTCCATCAGCAAAAAATAAACTCGCTATCCTAGAGTCAGCAGTACAAATTTGAGACATGAGCTTTAAAAACTTGCAATTCAACTTTGAAAAAATCCGCCCCTGGCTAACCCTGTTAGCAATTACCTGGTTATTAGCATCATTGGGCTTGGGCTGGTTAGTTAATTCTTTAGTAATTATTTTTGGCTTATTGTTATTTTTACCCGTAGCAGCATTTTTTGGGTTTCGTTGGTGGTTACAAAAGAATCTGGTTAGTGGACAGTGTCCCGTATGTGGATATGAATTAACAGGTTTAAATAATAGTCAAACACAGTGTACTAACTGTGGAGAGCGATTATTAGTTAAAAACAGTCAATTTCAACGTTTTACACCAGAGGGGACAATTGATGTGACAGCAGTGGAAGTCCAAGCCCAATCATGGGAAGATTAGTCTGTTGTCC
>LJOT01000511.1 GCA_001672075.1 Anabaena sp. CRKS33 | reverse complement strand
CCCTTGAGTAGCTTGAATTTCGATATTCCCAGCATTACCTTTACCAAAGGTACTGGCATTAATAAAACCACCATTTTCCAGAGTTAAAGTTGAAGTATCAATAGTAATACCCCCGCTATTTCCCTCTCCTGTATCCGTTACTCCACTAGTTAGCAGTCCCCCAACATTTACCCCTTGAGTAGCTTTAATTGCGATATTCCCAGCGCTACCTTTACCATAAGTACCGGCACTAATAGCACCACCATTTTCCAAAGTTAAAGAAGAAGTATCAATAGTAATACCCCCGCTATTTCCCTCTCCTGTATCCGTTACTCCACTAGTTAGCAGTCCCCCAATAGTCACCCCTTGAGTAGCCTTAATTGCAACACTTCCAGCATTACCTTTACCTTTGGTATCGGCACTAATAAAACCACCATTTTCCAGGGTTAAAGTTGAGGTATCAATAGTAACATGACCTCCATTCCCTTGTGCTGTACCTTTTACGTCACTAGATAGCACGGCTTTTTCCCCAACAGTCACCCCTTGGGTAGCCTGAATTGCAACATTTCCAGCATTACCTTTACCTCTGGTATCCGCAGTAATATAACCACCATTTTCCAGGGTTAAAGTTGAAGTATCAATAGTAATACCTCCACTATTTCCCTGTGCTGTACCGTTTACGTCACTAGATAGCCACCCCCTGACATTTACCCCTTGGGTAGCCTGAATTGCAACATTCCCAGCATTACCTTTACCATTGGTATCGGCACTAATAAAACTACCATTTTCCAGATTTAAATTTGCAGTATCAATAGTGACGTTACCCGCATTCCCTTCACTAGAGGCAGCAAAGACACTAGTATTAATCCCACTACCATTTTTCAAAGTTAAAGATGAACTGTGGATATTAATATCCCCAGCATTCCCCTTACCAAACTCGTCTACAATATTAGCAATAACCGCATTATCTATGGTGACTTGCTCAATATTATTAATCTCAATATTCCCTGCTTGAGCATTTGCTGAACCTAAATTCTTTTGTATCCCCGCACGCACCCTACTATTCTCATTCACATTCAAATTTCGGGAATTTATGGTAATACTACCACCACCAGCCGCACGGACATTGATTTCAGCACCATTACTTAAACTGACATTTCCCCTAGTCACACCTTGAGGAAAGGTTGAGTAGAAATTTTCGTTGAAATTAACAGTTCCCGTCTGAGTTAAACCACCTAATTGCACCCGACTTCCCGGTGATAAAATTCCCGCTCTCAAGTCTTGTGCATTATCAACACCATTACCATTAATATTGACATTACCACCAATTAGGGCTAAGGTTTTGTCTTGAGGAACTTTCAATCCCTGACCGTTATTAAATGCTAGAGTAGAACCAACCAGATCAACATTAATATCCCCAGGATTATTGCGGAAACCTAACCCTAGAGGAATATTCACAGTTAACAACGGTGGCGCTGTGGGATTAGTGGTAGTAAAGTCGTAGTTATCAAAAACAATTTTATCCGCAGTGGAAGCGACAAAAGAACCTTTGACATCTAACTGAGCATTTGGACCAAAACTAATACCATTGGGATTAATTAAAAACAGGTTAGCATTACCTAAAACCCCTAAA
>LJOT01000233.1 GCA_001672075.1 Anabaena sp. CRKS33 | reverse complement strand
CATGCCAGTCATCCAAACACCATTCCCAGACATTGCCGTGCATATCATATAATCCAAAATTATTGGCTACTCCAAAACTCCCTACTGCTGTTGTTTCTTCTCTATAAACTCCTTCAGATCCTTGACCATAAGCATAGTTACCATCATAGTTAGCCAAATCCGTTGTTATCGTCTCTCCAAAGTGAAACGGTGTGGTAGTCCCGGCTCGACAGGCATATTCCCATTCTGCTTCACTGGGTAAACTGTAGGTTCTACCTGTATATTGAGAGAGGCGTAAACAAAATTCCACAGCATCTTCCCAAGAAACTTGCTCTACAGGGCGATTATCACCTTTAAAGTTAGATGGGTCTGGCTTTAGTTCTTTGTTCATTTGAGGTAACTTAGCAACAAATCGCCATTGTGCTTGGGTAACAGGATATTTACCTATAAAGAAGGGTTGGACTGTCACAGAATGCTGGGGACTTTCATCTTCTTGGTGTTCCAATTCTTCTGGTGGAGAACCCATGATAAAAGTACCTCCGGGGATTAACATCATTTCTAGTTGAGTATCGTTAGCTAAGTCTTGAATAAAACCTGTGGCTTGTTGAGGATAAGGATTAATTGTTAGGTTAGAACTACTAGTAGAAGATTGATTAATTTCTATCAAAGCTACTTCAAAATTAAAAGTTTGTGGGTTGATAGAATCATCTATAAGAATAATGGTACGAACTTTAAATAAAAACTCTTCAGATCCTACTAGTTCTGGAGTATTTTTCTGAATATCTTTTACAAAATCTGCATATTTACCACCAAGATTGCTTAATACGTCTACTGCTATACGAGCAAAGGGTAAGAAGATTGTCTCTTGCTCTTCTGGAATTTGAGGAGGGTTTCTTAAAAAAGCAGTAAAAGTTTTGATATCATAACCTAAATTTTTTGCTATATATTCCGATATTTTATCTAAAACTTTTTCTGTTTCTCCTATAGGCATAGCTTGATTGAGTAATTTTCTAACACCTGGTACAAAATCATATTGCTTAGTTTCTTTTTCATCTTTCTTTCCCTCAATCATGCCACTGAGAAAGACTTCTGCTACATGAACAGAGGTAGACTTATTTAATAAAGTTTTTTGAATTAAATGCACTACTGGCAAACTCACTGGGGCTGCTGACATTAATCCTGCAAGTAGTTGGGCTGTGGGTGAAGCAGTGGCTAAAAACTGGTCTACTATTATTTCAGCCGATATTTCAGCCGAGGAATTTTGAACATGAGTTTCTGAATTAAGCTGCTGTTTAACAAATTTAATATCTAAAGCAATTCCGGGGGTTTGGATACTGCCATAACCTGCGATTACTTTTGCCCAATATTTGAAAGATTCAGCTTCTAGAGTAATAATAGGTAAATTTAATATCTGTTTTGTACCTAAGTCCTCCCAACAAATTAATTTAGAATTGGGAACACCAGGGTTTAAAGCACTGAATTGAACTTTATAACCTAAATCTAATTTAGTGCTTAACCAGAGTCTTTCTGGAAAAAGCTGGATAATGGTAGTAGGTACTTTATCAGACCAGTTTCGTAACCAGTCATAGATAGTTTTTTGTTGCCAAATAGAGGACACACAATCAGTAATTAAGATAATTAAACTTCGTCCATTACTAGAAATTAGTTCTCGATAGCTATGTCCGCTATTAGTTATTTGATTTCTTTTTTTTCGCCTATTTAACTGGAGTTCATTTTTATCTGAACTATTCCTGTTTTTAGAAAGGTGTAATGTCCAAGTTCTAATCCGACGAAATGCACCATGATTATGTAAAAGTCCTTCTAATTCGGCAATGGTTTCCTGCCAAATAAAGGAAGATTTATTTTCTTCTACTATTAATTCTAAATCTAACCATCTTTCCAGTTCTGGCTTGGTTACAGGTAGCCAAATATCCTGTTCTGCAATACGAGTAACTGTGGCTTCAACATCAAGTATACTTAGGGTTGGAGATGGCACTTTTCGCATTAGAGGACGTAATGCTCTACTAATTTCTAATTTATTAGGTAACGCTGGTGCAGCAGGAGTTTGAAAGGGTAAAGCGTCATTTTTTGGTTTTATCCCTTTTTTGGGAACATTGTTTGTTTTGCAAATATGAACATTATCTTTAGGTGTAGTTTCGCCGGATTCTTTAGGTGTAGTTTCGCCGGATTCTTTAGGTGTAGTTTCACCGGATTTTTTAGGTGTAGTTTCACCAGATTCTTTTTCCACTACTCCCATTTGCAAAGCTAACCAAAGAGTATCAGCAATATCTTCATCACTAAGTGCTAAACTTTTGATTAAACCTTTTTTCTCTAAGTCATTAACAAATTTTTCTACTGTATTATTACTCGGAGATGAGGAGTTATTCATTTTCTGCCACTTCTCCTAAATCTTGCAGAATTTTCTCAATTAATTCTGTTTTATCTTCATCACGGTGGTTTGTCACCATAAATAAAGCATTCAAAAGTTGGTCATTGGCTAAAGTTTCATATTCTCTCTTCTCAATAAATTTATCAACTAACTTGTCAAGCTCACTATCTTTTAATTTTAATTCTTCAGGTTTTGTATCTTTTGAATTATCGTCTTGTTTTGTTTCTGTTTCTAATGGTAAATGGGCTTTGATAATTTTGACTAAATGGGTTTTATCAGGTTCTTTCATGCTTAAACGCAAGCATCTTCTCAAAAAAGGTGCTGGAAAGTCTCTTTCACCATTACTGGTTAAGAAGATTAAAGGAAAGTTGCTACAAATAATTTCTCCATCAATAATTTCGTGAATCTTGTCTGTATCTGCTGTATAGGCAGTACGAACATTAAATGTTTTTACTGCTTGTTTTAATCTTACTAATTCGGGGATTTCAAAGCGTCCTTCCTCAAAAATGGTTAAGAGATCGTTGGGTAAATCAATATCACTTTTGTCAATTTCATCTATTAATAAAACACGGGGTTTATTTGAAGGAAGTAAAGCTGTTCCTAATGGACCTAAAGTAATATAGTTTTCAATACTTTTGGTTTGTAATTCTTGTTTAAGCTCCTCACTCAATTCACCTTGTTGTTGTTTTACTTCTTGTAATCGTTGCAATCGGGCGATCGCATCATAATTATACAGTCCATCTTTAAGAGTCGTGCGAGTAGTGATTGACCAATATAAAACTTCTCCTAACATTAATTCTTTAGCCACTGCATAAGCTAAAGATGATTTACCTGTACCTGGCTTGCCAGTTATTAATAAAGGTCGCCGCAGATATAAAGCTGCATTAACCATGTCAATTTCTTCGGGACGTACTTGAAAAGTATCTGCTCTTTTTTGACGACGACTTTCTCCTAATTTGACTTCTTTACCAAAAGGTCGCCAATTGGGAGCGGGGGGTAATTCCCAATCCTGTTTAGGTTGACCATCTCCTGTAAATTTATGCCAATTTGTCATAATTTGCTCCTTTAAAGTTTAGTATCGGTTAAATTTTGATTGGGAGGTAGTAAATTTGGGTCATCCCATAATAAGCATAGATGCTTACTAATGATAGTGTTTTTACCTTTTTCAATTTTGACCTGATCGGGTAAATCTTTTAACTGCTGTGTTTGAAGAATATTTATTATACAGTTATCAATAGTATCCTGATTATTATCAGGAAGCTGTTCACGAATCCATAAAGCTAAGGGAATACCACTAAGTAGAATATAATCTTTAAGTTGTTTTACTTCAATAACATTTGTAAAATATACCGCTATTAATTTAGGATCATTGTTAAGTCTACGATCAAAAGTTTCGTAGTCAGCTTTATCGTCACTGTTAATAAAAATACTCCCAGCAAGTTCTTCCCATTTTTGTTGAAAAATTTCTCCTTTGTTAAGCCACTTTTGTTTCAGAGCGTGCTTATTTGATAATTGTAATCTGTCTAAGGAACGGATTATTACTTCATATTGTTCACCAAGTTTCATTTTCCAATCCCCCTCACCTAAAGAAAGATCATGATAATCTACTGCATGATACATTAATTTATCAGGTAAAAAAATCTGAATTTGTTTTAAATTTTCACATTGATCAATAAATTTTTTAAGTTCTTTAGAAAAATTACTTAAATCTCCTTTTATGGTTATTTCAGCAGTGAATTCATCTTTTTTTTGATTTTTTTTAATTGTTAGTTGGTAACAATTTGAGTAAGGTTTTCCATTTTTATATGGATCTATCATTTTCCATGCTTTCATAATATAGCTTTTCCCTTTACTACTAATCGCAACTATAAGAAATGAATTCTGTTGCTTTCTGTCGTTTTCTTCTTGACTTAATAGTTCTTCTAATCCTTCATAATTCTCAATATTTTTTTTTACCCATTGTTTTAAGGAAGTTCTAAATAAAGAACCTAATTCTTTTCTCAATAAATAACCAACAAATTTTTCTATATAACTATATGTTTGTTGTTGAGGCATCCCTATCCTCAACTGACTAATTAACTTAGTTGCATCTTCAGGGTCTTGTATTCGTAAAATACGGTTAGGCATAGATGATCGATAAGTGCTTAAAAGTATTTCTCTATTATCTTCAAAATTAGCATTTAATATCTGAATCAGTTCCAATTGTGGAATGTTTATTTTATCTGCAAATAAAGAATATTTCTCTCTAACAATTTCAAGAAAATTATTTAGTTTTCCTGTTTCAATTAACTCGTTAACTAAATAAATAGTTCTTGTTTTAAAGTTATCATATTTATCTTCTAGCTGAATATAAAAATTATTTCCAAATATTGTTTCATTCATCAAAAAAATATTTTTCAACTCATCTTTTTTAGGTAAATACTCGTTTTCTATTTCCGTAGTTAAATAGTTTTTATTAGATTCATTTAAGTTTAATTGCATTTTCAACCTTCCTCATAAGAACAAATAATAGTAATTTAATTCCAAATTTTTATATTTTATTTGCAAATGAAGGATACTTATTTCTAACAATTTCAAGAAACTTATTTAGTTTTCCTGTGTCAATTAACTCGTCAACTAAATAAATAATTCTTGTTTCAAAATTATTATGTTGATTTTCTAGCTGAATATAAAAATTATTTCCAAATATTGTTTTATTCATCAGAAAAATATTTTTTAAATCATCTTGTTTAGGTAAATACTTATCTACTATTGCCTTAATTAAATAGTTTTTATCAGATTCATTTAAGTTTAATTGCATTTTTGATTTTTTTCCATCTAAGCAGGTAGGATCGGCATTAACTAATGAAGATAATTCTGTCCAAGCGAAAAATAAAGCCTGACTAGGCAAGAAAAAAGCTATTCTTCTCTGTTCATTTTTGTCCTCAGCTACAGCCATTCCCACAACAGCTTTTTCCTCATTATCCCAAATAGGCGCACCACTAAATCCGCCTTGAACTCGATATCCTTGTTGTCCCGTTCCTTCCATTTGTCCCCAACCATTAGGAAGGGTATCTTTCAACGTTCCATAAGCCCAAACTCCGTCTGTCCGTTGATTGGGAAACCCAAAGATACTAAAGGCGTGATTAGACAAATTGTGGGAAGTTTTTAAACAAATAGGTTGAACTTTGTCAGGAATTACTTTATTATGCAGCTTTAATCCAGCAATATCTCCAATTTGCTGATGAGAAGAATCATAAGACTGATAAGGTAGCCAAAAATCAACTTCTGCATTTAACTTTTCTTCCCTATTAATGAAAGGAAAATCAAATTGAATTAGCTTTGATGGTTTTAAGACTGTTTCTGGTGGTAAATCTAAAGCTTCTGTGACTACATGAGCGCAGGTAAGTAAATATTGATTAGAGATGAGAAAACCAGCCCCTATAACCACATTATTGGTATTGTAAATCCGGGCGATCGCATTTTTGTATATGTCAATATCTGTCATAAATTTATTAGGATTTTTTGCTATTCCACTTCAGAGTGACTTCATAACTAGCCTCTCCACCTGCTGTTAAAACCGCTCCCATTGTGCCACTTAATTTCACACCAAATTTCACTTCTATTTCATCAGCAGGTTCATTAATATTGCGTAATTCAGAGACAATAGTAGATGAACCCACCGCAAAGGGTTTAATCACCTTTTTTAATGCCCCTTCTAAAGTCTCTTTAGCTTTAGCTGCTATATCCCCTGGACTTCGGGAAATAGGTGCGATCGCATCACTGGTTGGTTCTTCTACTTCTGCTAGAATGGTTTCCCCATCTTCCAGCCTAAATTCGATTAATTGTTTGGGCATTTTAGTTCTCCTAAAATTTGATTAAAAGTCATTTTTTCTTATCTAAAGATTCTAATTCTCTTACCCTTATTTCCAACTCACCCACTCTTTGATTCAAGGGTACATTGTCAGCACAGCCAAGATATTGACTAATTGCACTCACAACCACATCAGTTTTCGACCTACCAGTTAGCTCAACAGGGTTA
>LJOT01000510.1 GCA_001672075.1 Anabaena sp. CRKS33 | reverse complement strand
TTGTAGGCGCCTTGCCGGGTTTGCCGGCCTTCATTGCTGCGGTTCGCGCAGTGTTGAGTGCAATGGCCACGGCCTGCTTCTGGGGTTTGCCGGCCTTCATCTCCTTGGAGACGTTGGACGAGATCGACTTCTGCGAGTAACCCTTCTTCAGCGGCATGGTGGGCTCCAGATATGAAAACGCGGGCGGTGGCCGGGGACTCCCAACCCTAACCGCCCGCGTGTGCCTGCGGTCAGCTCAGGCGATAGGTCACGAACGTCGCGGCGGCGGTCTTGGTCGTGCGGAACCGACCGGTCGTGCTCAGCGCCACGCCCATGTTGCCCACCACGGTGTGACCCGAAGCGGCGGCAGCCACGGTGAAGGCGTTGGCCGCGCCCGTATTGATGACCGTCCAGTCCACCGAGTCACCGATCGCGAAGGACGTCGATGCGTCCATCACCGCGCCCGTGGCCAGCGTGCCGGTAACGGCGGCGGCGGTCGTGGACGTGATGATGCCGGCCGCGATCAGCGCAAAGGTGATCGTGCCGCTGGCGTTCAGAGTGCCGACAGCCGGCTGGATCTGGTAGGACAGACGGTTCTGCATCACGGCCGGCGAGGTGCCGACTTCGTAGAACGTCTGGAACCCACCAGACGCCTCGACCTGCACACTAGTGGCCAGCGTGAACGGGCCGAAGGTGACCATGCCGTTGTTAACGGTACCCAACAGAACCGGCTGATCCGGGTAGTTGGGTGCCGTCGAGGTGCGGCTGACGGTTGCCTGCCCTTGGCAGAACACGGCGATTGACGACCCAGCCGGGACAACGACCGTCCCGATCCCTTGAGGTTGAACAACGAATGACATTTGAGTTTCTCCTCAGGTGGATTAGGGTTGGCCGAACATGATGATGCCCGACATCTGCGGCTGCTTGTTGACAACGCCGAAGAGCGTGTCGAGGCGAAACAGCGTCTTCATCGTCTTGATGTCGTACTGCTTCGTCATCACCAACTCGATGCCCTGGTCCGTCGAAGCGCGCATCACGGCCGCACCGGCATCCGTCGGGACCGCGTAGCGACCCGGCAGGATTTCGATGGCGTCCTTTTGCCAGAACGGGTTCATGGCAGCGGCGGCGGTGTTCAGGAACGTGATCGCAGCGGTTGCAGAGGTCACCGGGATGGTGACGTTCTGGTACTGCGCCTCAGCGTCCGAGCCGCCCTGGTTGGAAATGATCGGGGGAGAAATCACCAGAGTCGTGGCGGTCGGCACCGCGATCACGCGGAACGTCTTGAGCACGCCCGTGGACTGCTTGGTGATGTGATGCACCGCAAACACGTTGGCACTGGTGAACGAGTCACCAGGCGCGACGTTGGTCGTGCTCGAAACCGTGATCGTCTGGAAACGGTTGTCGATGTTCGCAGCTTCACCCGTGGCCGCCACGGTCTGAGCGCGAGGCACCCAGAAGTTGTTTGCGGCCGGCAACGTGCTCATCGTAAGGCCCGCGCCACCAGCAGCAGCGGCCTTGCGCACCGAGTAGTCGAGTTTGTAGGTCTCGAAACTCGCCACACGGCCCACAAACGCCCGACGCAGCGCGTTGTCGCTGATGTCGTTGCCGAAGCTGCGGGTGCTTTTCGCCAGGTCG